>JAICMT010000303.1 GCA_025929125.1 Acidobacteriaceae bacterium
AAAGGCCGCCGTCGCCGCTGCCGGAGCCTCTGCGATTGCGGGCACCGCTCCCAGCATCAGCGCCCCGGCCATCGTCCAGCCCAGCGTCCAGCCCAGCCATGTTGCCGGTATTGCTCGCGTGTCCATAGTCCGCACATCCATGTGCATCACTCTGCCTCCTGACCGGTTGGACGTTCAATGCACCACGCCTCAAACAACCTCAAATTTTTCTCACCCAGTAACCCTCAGAGGTTCAGCGGGTTACGGGCTACTGTACGATGAGTCCGGAGACAGAGATGACACTCGGGTCGGGCCGGAGCACACAGCGATGGATGAGCGCGGTAGTGCTCCTCTTGGGAGTAACACAAATAGCCCCCGCCCAAGTAGCCGGATCGCTCAGAACCCGTGAACCAGCCAAGGTCTTGGCACCGGACCCCAATTCGCAGTTCGATGTTGCGTCGATCAAGCCCGCGAACCCGGCCACGCGTCCTGGACGTGCGGCACTCGCGTTACGACCAGTGATCAATACAGGCCCCGCAGAACTGTCAGCTTCCAGCGCGACGCTCAAGGACCTCGTCGCGGCTGCATACGGTGTAGAAAGTTACCAAGTCTCCGGAGGTCCGCCGTGGCTCGGATCGGACCGGTTTGAGCTGTACGCTAAGTCCGCAAAGCCGGCCAGCAGAGAACAGCTTTTGTTCATGCTCCGGTCGTTGCTCAAGGAAAGGTGTAAGTTAGCGACCCACATTGAGACCAAAGACATGGCTGTTTACGCGTTGACAGTTCCGAAGAACGCGAATCTACAGAATCCGAAGCTGGCCGACCAGGTCAGGCCAGAGCTGGACCATTTAGCCACCAATTGGGACTTGCCCGCGCTCGCCCGCTTTCTGAGCCGCTTCGGCGCGGACAAGCCGGTGATCGACGCCAGTGGTTTATCCAAAGAGTTCCATCTCGACCTGGACATGAATGATGTTATTCGGATGGCTCAGGTTGACAATTCGGGGCCGACGAATGAGAGCATGTTCGACGCTATGATCGATGTAATTAAGCGGCAAACAGGCTTGAGAGTCGTGACATCGAAAGCGCCAATCGAAGTCATAGTCATCGATCAAATTGAGCGGCCTTCCGCAAACTGACACTCCGACTTGGGATTCGACAGGAATAGGATTGCGGCCGCGTCTTTGCAGCCGATGAACCTAATCGCTGGTTCCCGCATCCGGCATATACGGGCCACCCGGCACACCCCAGCCCCACGCGGGCATCGGGGCTGCCTCGACCGGTGCGTCCGCAGGCAGCGCAGAGTTGATCACGGCAAGCCGCGAGCCCCACTCCAGGTAGGCCACCAGCGCCGAGCGGAACTCGGGGTCGGCAGGCAGGTTCATCTCATCCGCCGTCTCCAGCAGAAGCCCCACCCAGTGCTGCCGCTGCTGCTCGGTGATCCCTTTTCCCAGATGGTGCCGGATCATCGCCGCATGTCCGCCAAGCTGCGACGAGTACTCCTTCGGCCCGCCAAGAACTTCCGCGATGAACTTGGCCACATGCTCGAAGTGAGCCGGATCCATATCGCGAAACAAGGGTTCCAACACCGGGTCCGCGGGCACCTTCTCGTAGAAGCGCGCAATCAGCGCAGCGATCACCTCAGAACCGCCGACCCATTCGTAGAGCGTGGGAACATTCGAGCCCATACGGCATTCTATCTCTGGGCATCCAATCGGACAGCGGCGCCCACCGCCCGGAGTTTGCAATCAACATCCTCATCGTCGGCGCAAACGGGAAAACCGGTCGAGCTCTTGTTCAATTGGCGTGTGAGCGCGGCCATGTCGTCACGGCCCTGGTCCATCATCCACCCACTCAGCCCATGCAGTGTGCCCGCATCGTACAGGACGACGCTCGCGATCCCGAACTTCTTGAGTCTGCCATTGCCGGGCAGCATGTCGTTATCGACACCATCGGCACACGCAAGCCTTTTCTCCGAACCACGCTCGAAACCGATGTCGCCGGCCATCTGATCGCCAGCATGCGCCGCCACACGATACGTCGCATCATTGCTGTCTCTTCGATCGGAGTCGGAGACAGCATCGTGAATGTTCCGTTCCTCTACCGCGTGCTGATGCCAACCTTCTTTCGTGGAGCGATGCCTGACAAAGATGGCATGGAGCGCGTGCTGCGGCAGAGCGGCATGGATTGGACGATTCTTCGCCCGGCAGGTCTGACGGACGGTCCTCTCACCGGCTCAGTGCAACTCGTGACACCCGCGTCTCACCGCCAGGTACGACGCATCGCACGAGCCGACGTCGCAAACTTTATCCTGAATCACCTTGAAGACCGTGATCTCTTCCACACGACGGTAGGCCTTGCTACCGAATAACACTGTGATGGTCGGACTTCATTCCAACGTAACCGGGCGGTTTCGATGAGCCGCTGTGAACGATTCAAAGCCCTGACGGCTCGCACGCATACCGCGCAATCAGAGGTCTCTTAGGCCCGCTCCCAGACCAACTCATCCGTTATCCCTGGCACGGCACGCGTCAGCAACAGCTTCGCTCCGTCCCAGTGGAAGTGCCTCTTCATCGATGTCCCTACCCAGCTCGGCTCCAGGCTCGCCTGCACATGGTGAGTTACAGTGTGTGACGCGTCATCCAGCTCGTAGCTGCCGAAATACGCCACAAACCCAGTCACCGCTTCGCGGATTTCTTGTTCGCTCGCGCCATCCAACTCCAGCCCCGGAGCCAGGGTCGAGCGCCGGCCCGGGCGCATCAGCAGCGCAAACATCCGGCCTTCCTTGCCGTACTCAATGCGTCCTATCGGCTTCTCGCCAAAGGGATGTTGCTTGCGCCCATCGGCAAACGTCCGCACACAGCTTTCGAGCGTCCACATGCCAACCAGGCTGCCATGCACACCCTGCTGCGCAGCAGCAGAGTTCCACGCGAACATCCCCAACAAACCGACAAGCTCTCTCCGATTCATCACCGCACCGCCTCCGCGCACTTTCGCGCGTCGCCAGTGTACGGTTTTCGCAAGCTCCGCAGTCATCCTGCTCTCTAGAAGACAAATTTCTGACAGGGCTCAATGATTCGCATTCCCGTGAGGAATCCCCATCGGAAACGAGTGATGGAATCAGACGGTGTGACATGGATGTTTCCGTTGATTGACATAAGGTGTACCGCGGAAGAGAGTGGGTTGGTTTCTATTTTGCTGGTACGGAGGAAGCGGCGATGGCGAAGGGGGAAGATATCCGGCTGGGTGGATTGGTGATTCGGTTTCTGGTGGAGGGAAAGGATTCGGGCGGGTCGGTGGCCATGTTCGAGTTCGAGGTGCCGCCGGGTTCCATGGTGCCGATTGCGCATAGTCATGATGGCTACGAGGAGACGGTGTATGGCCTCGAAGGCGTGCTGACCTTTACGGTGGCGGGGCAGAGGG
>JAICMT010000110.1 GCA_025929125.1 Acidobacteriaceae bacterium
CCGCCCCGAAGCTGGAACCAGAGCGAGTTCTGGACAGCATCCAGATTCGGCGAGGAGCCGACCCAGACCTGGCCGGTTGCGGAACAGCGAACTGCGTAGATTCCGCGGGGAACACTCCGCTGTTTGAATTCAGAGGCAATTTGGCGGCGGGCGGCTTTAGATTGCAGAGTGGACATAGAGTCTTGCTCCAGGAAATTTGAGAGGACCAATAGAAGAAGGGCGTGGCCGCAGCCACGCCCCGGGTGGATTGCTGCGCTGATCTTAGGTTGCGGCGGTCTTGCGGCTGGCGAGGGCGCCCTTGGCTGTTTCCGCGAGTGCGGCAAAACCGGCAGGATCATTGATCGCAATCTCGGACAGGATCTTCCGATCGAGCGTGTTGCCGGCGAGCTTGAGACCGTTGATGAAGGTCGAATAGCTCATCCCATTCAGGCGGCAGGCGGCATTGATGCGGGTGATCCAGAGCGCGCGGTACTGGCGTTTCTTCTGCTTGCGCCCGATATAGGCGAACATGAGTCCGCGCTCGACAGCTTCCTGCGCCGCCTGGTAGAGCTTGGATTTAGTGAGAAAGTAGCCGCTTGCGCGCTTCAGAATCTTTTTGCGGCGATCGCTGCGCTTGGTACTCCGTTTTACACGGGGCATCGTGGTTCTCCTTTTGCGTTTCATGGCGCTTCAGGCGCCCTGCTGGTTACGCCCGGCTGGAGGTAAGGTGGGCCTCTTCACACAGGCTATGCAACTTCAGATCTCAGTGGGCTGCACTACGCAAACCCAGGGGCCGTAACGCTGTTCACTGGCCCTTTGCTTTTTGGCGGCTCGATCTGAAAAACGGGATGATGTACGCACTAGGCGTAGGGGAGCATGCGGGCAATCTTCGGGGTATCCGCCTCGGAGATCAGAGCCCCGGCGCGCAGGTGGCGCTTGGCCTTGACGGATTTCGAGGTGAGAATATGGCGCATCTTCGACTGGCCGCGCTTGAACTTGCCGGACGCGGTCTTCGTGAAGCGCTTAGCCGCGCCGGAGTGAGTTTTTAACTTTGGCATGGTGTCCTTCAGTACGGGGAGCGCCTGCGGGGTGAAATTCCGCAAACGACAGTCTGAAGTATAGCAGACCGGTCTAAACCGGAGCGGCGTTCTGTTCATCCAGCAGCCATGCAGAGAGCACGCGGGCCGCCACCAGCGACAACGCAAATAGAAACGGCACATACAGCCGGACCTCCGCCAGGTTTGCTACCAGATACCAAAGCACGAGGTATAAGCCGGAGCCGACCAGTGCGATCCAGTCAACTGCATCCAGAGCAGCCCCCTGCACACGGACCAGCGCAACCAAAAATGCCGCTGGCAGCAGCACTATCCCCGCTGTGACGAGATTATGGCGTTGGAGATTGTTGCGCCATTGCATTACCGTCGTGCCTGGCGAATATGTGAGGTGCGGAAACAGAACAAATTGCAAGTATCCCTGGATTGCCACGGCGATGACCAGCACAGCCGCGCCGCAGAGAATGCACTGCTTGCGGCTCGCACTTTCTTCTGGCGAACGCCCCAGAAGGCCGACCAGGAGGATGGAAAGCCCAAGCACCGCCGGAACGTCAGATCGGACGAAGCTCTGCCAAACGGTCATCGCGCATAACAGAATGAGCCAGGCCCTATTCCTGCGGCTCGATATAAGGCAAAACAGCGCTGCAGCCACATAGAGCGCCGTTGGAGTGGTCTCAGGGCGTTGCCACGGTGTTACCCAGGCAAGCGGAATCTGCACAAAGGCTAAGAAGAGCGCTGCGGGCAGCAGACGCTGTCCCGTGCTCAGCCCCTTGAAACGCTCTCTGCGCTGCAGAATGGTGCAGTAGATCAGCAAAGTACCCAGGACGCATACAAAGTCGAGACCTGCAAATGCAGCGGCGGCATCCCGCGGGGTGAACAACCGCCGGATCAGCCCGAGCACAGGAGGAATCGCGATCCGATATCCGCCCGGAGCGTAACGCACCGGCGCAGGCCCGTCTAGAGCCGGTGCCCCCCAAAGCGCTTCCCAGGCTGAGTGAACGAAGCGCGCCAGTTGCAGGCTGATACAAATAGAGAAAGCTGTTGTCCAGATACGCTCGCGCCTGCTGGAACTGGGTACCTCTTTCTCGATACTCGGAGGGCTAGACAAGGGTAAGTTCCCGTTCAGGATGACTCGAGTCTCCCACGCACTCTTCCCGGTCGTCAACCGCAGCTAACCCGTGCGCTATCATGCTTTCAACCGGGCGCGAAGTGCTGATCTCGATCCTATTCCACCGCGCCGAGGAGCCTGCCGGAAGCTCCTCCACGTGGTATATTTAAAGGAGCAGAAATACGCGAAGTCATCAAGAAAACCGCTGATTTTGTGGGACTTTTCTGCAATCGGGAAGCTGCCTGACGTCATCTGCTTCGAACGTCCGGCCGCGACTAATTCCTGTTCCTTGGAGACGCATGGCATCGACTGCAACCCCGACCGACGCGGCCTTGTTTGAGGGTCAAACCACGTCCAATCCTGTTGCGCCCGCCGCGAAAAAAGAAGGCGGCTACTCAGCGGAGAACATCACCGTTTTGGAGGGGCTGGAAGCCGTTCGACTGCGCCCGGCGATGTACATCGGTTCCACCGGCGAGATGGGGCTGCACCATCTGGTGTATGAAGTGGTCGACAATTCGGTTGATGAGGCGCTTGCCGGCTTTGCGACGCGGATCGATGTCACCATCCATGTGGACAACTCCATCACCGTCGTGGACGACGGTCGCGGCATTCCAGTCGACAACAAGACAATGCCGAACGGCGAAGTAATGCCGGCCGTGCAGGTGGTTCTGACCGTGCTGCACGCGGGCGGTAAATTTGACGCTTCGAACTACAAGGTTTCAGGCGGTCTCCACGGCGTCGGCGTGAGCTGCGTAAACGCGCTCTCGCAGGAATTGGACGTGGAGATCTGGCGCGACGAATTTGCGTGGGAGCAAACCTACGCCAAAGGAATCCCCACCAGCAAGCTGAAGAAGATGGGGCCGTCCAAGCGGAAGGGTACCAAGGTCCACTTTCTGCCGGACAAGAGCATCTTCACCGTCACCGAGTACAACTACGACACGCTGGCGCAGCGCCTGCGCGAGCTTGCCTTCCTGAACAAGGGTCTCGAGATCTCGCTGACCGACGAACGCACCACCGACCCGAAGACCGGCGAGAGCAAGCGTCAGGACTTCAAGTATGCCGGCGGCATCGCGGAGTTCATCAAGCACCTGAACCGCGGCAAGCAGATCCTGCACGATAAGCCGATCTACATGGAGGCCGAGCGCAATGGCGTGGCCATGGAGATCGCGCTGCAGTACAACGATGGCTACTCCGAGACGGTGTTTACCTTCGCCAACAACATCAACACCGTTGACGGTGGAACCCATCTGGCCGGATTTAAGACGGCGCTCACGCGGACCATCAACGCCGTCGGGCAATCGCTCGGGCTGTTCAAGGACGTCAAGGAGAACCTCTCCGGAGATGACGTTCGCGAAGGTCTTGTCGTGGTCATCTCAGTCAAGCTTTCGCAGCCGCAGTTTGAAGGCCAGACCAAGGGCAAGCTCAATTCCGACATCGCCGGCACGGTACAGGCGTTCGTCAACGAGCGGCTCGGTGCGTTTCTCGAGCAGAATCCGCAGGTCGCCCGCAAGGTCATCAACAAAGCCATCGAAGCTGCGAGAGCGCGCGAAGCGGCCCGCAAGGCGCGGGACCTCACCCGGCGCAAGGGCGCTCTCGACGGCGGCGGCCTTCCCGGCAAGCTCTCCGACTGCTCGGAGCGTCAGCCGGAACGATGCGAGCTATATCTGGTCGAAGGTGAGTCGGCCGGCGGCACCGCCAAACAGGGCCGCGATCGCCGGTATCAGGCCATCCTTCCGTTGAAGGGCAAGATCCTGAACGTGGAGAAGGCGCGCTACGACAAGATGCTCGGTCACGAGGAGATCCGCGCCATGATTACGGCGCTGGGCTGCGGTATCGGCAAGGAAGACTTTGACGCAGCGAAGCTCCGATATGGCAAGCTCATTCTGATGACCGACGCCGACGTCGACGGCTCGCATATCCGCACCCTGCTGCTGACCTTCTTCTTCCGCCACATGACGGAGCTGATCAAGCGCGGCCATGTCTATATCGCCCAGCCGCCGCTGTATCGCATCAAGAAAGGCAAGTTCGAGCAGTACATCAAGAATGACCGCGAGTACGTCCAGGTAATGGTCAAGCGTGCATCCGACGGCATGGTGCTGCGCTACGGCGAAGGCGGAGCCAAGGTTGAAGGCGAGGCCCTGACCAAGTTCATGGGCCAGCTCAATGAGTACATCAACTTCTTTGACAAGGTTCAGAAGCGGCTTCGCAACGAGGAAGTCGCCCAGCTGTTGGCCGAAACCTTTGCGCACGAAGGCAAGGATCCGGTGTTGCGCAAGGACTTCGAATCGCCTGCCAAACTCAAAGAGGCTCGCAGTCGTCTGAAGGACATGGTGAAGACCTATCAGTTCCGCGACGTCAGCGATGTCCTGTTCGACGAGGAGCACAACCTGTATTCGGTCAGCTTTACCGACTCGCAGGGCGCAGTCCGCAATATCGATTGGGCCCTGGCGTCCACGCCGGAGAGCCGCCAGATGCTCTCCAAATACGCGCAGCTGAAAGACAAGCTCCAGCCGCCCTACTACATTGAGTACGCCGCAAAGCCTTCCAAGGCCGAAGTGGAAGACGAGGCCGAAGAGGCCGCGTCAGAGGAGGGGCTCGCCGAGATCGCCGCGCCTCCGGGAGAAGCCAAGAAGCGCACCAAAGCCTCACACGATCCGGTCGAAAAGAAGACCGTACGCGAAGTGTTCGAATATGTCATCGAGCAGGGCAAGAAGGAGTACCAGGTGCAGCGGTACAAGGGCCTGGGCGAGATGACAGCCGAGCAGCTCTGGGAAACCACGATGGATCCGTCGCGGCGCACGCTTTTGCAGGTGAAGCTCGAAGATATCGCCGAGACCGAGACCATCTTCACCACGCTGATGGGCGACGACGTGGAGAACCGGCGCAAATTCATCGAAGAGAACGCGCTGGATGTGAAGAACCTCGACATCTAAGCCGAAGATCTACACCACGCAAGAGAAAGAGCCGGCCGCTTGTGCCCGCCGGCTCTTCTTATTTCGTCCGCCCGCATCGTTTTACATCAGCTCTTCCACGAACTGCCTTGCGATCTCCGGCGCAATGTGGAGCTCGCGACGAATCATCGGTCCTGCTTCCAGCACCGGCTCCGTCTCTTCCAGCGATGGAACCTGCGTCGTCTCGTAGAACTTGCCGATGAAAATCTCATCGCCCCAGATCATCGCCTTCTCCATGGCTCCGATCCAGTTCGCGGAATCGTACGAGGCATCATCCTCCAGCCGCTTCACCCGGGGCCGGAACCATTGGAACGTGTTGTCGTGGTTGTACGTCACGCACGGGCTGAACACATCCAGGAACGAGAATCCCTTGTGCTGGATGGCCTGCTTCAGCAGTTCCGTCAGATGCTTCTGATCGCCGCTGAACCCGCGACCTATGAAAGTCGCGCCCGCAGCCAGGGCAAGGGTCAGCGGATTCACCGGAGTGTCCTCGTTGCCGCTGGGGTTGGACTTCGTCTTCATCCCGATTCGGCTGGTGGGCGAGGTCTGCCCGGTCGTGAGCCCATAGATCTGGTTGTCCAGCACGATATAGGTCAGGTTCACATTACGGCGCATGGCATGCACGAAGTGTCCTGCGCCAATGCCGAAGCCGTCTCCGTCGCCACCTGTCACCAGCACCGTCATCTCGTGGTTCGCGAGTTTCAGGCCAGTGGCAACCGGCAGCGAACGCCCGTGCAGCGTGTGCATGCCGTAGGTATTGATGAATCCGGGGAAGTTGGAGGAGCAGCCGATGCCGCTCACCGTCGCGACCGCGTGGTTGGGAATCTGTAACTCAACCAATGCCTTCTGGACGGCCGCAAGTACGCCATAGTCGCCGCAACCGGGGCA
>JAICMT010000425.1 GCA_025929125.1 Acidobacteriaceae bacterium
CGGGGCGGCGTTTGGCGGAAACGTGGTCCGCGCGCCGAAGCTCATGCACGGCAAGACCAGCGAGGTGGAGCACGACGGCCGCACCATCTTCGCGGAAATCCCTTCCGCCATGACCTGCACCCGCTACCACTCGTTGATCGTCTCGCCTGACGGCCTGCCGGAGCAGCTGGAGGTTTCCGCGCGCACCGCCGACGGCACCATCATGGCGCTGCGCCACCGCGAGCTCCCGATTGAGGGCGTTCAGTTCCATCCGGAAAGCGTGCTGACGACGCACGGAAAAAAAATCGTCGAGAATTTCCTGAAGATGTAGGCTTGCGGCATGCGGTTGAGGTTTTCTACGGGTGTGGCGGCGGTCTGGGTTTCAGTGGTCCTGTGCGCCTGCGCCTGTCCCGCTCAGCAGTTGATCGGCTACGTGCCCAAGCGCGACGCTACCGTCACCGGCTCGACCGATGAGCTCGACGGGCAGGCGGTGCTGATGGGCTCCGCGAGCATCACCGCCAAAGAGGACCACACCGCTCCAGTCAAGCTCACCCGGGGCGGCACGGTACGGGTCTGCCAGACCTCGCAGTTGAAGATCACGGAAAGCCGCCAGGTGGCAGTGGCGGCGCCGCTGCTGTTCTCACTCGATCGCGGCGCGATCGAGATTGAGACCAACGCCAACTCCAGCGACCAGATCATGACGCCGGACCTGCGCTTCACCATCCGCAACTCGGGCCCGCTCGATCTGCGCATGCGGGTCGCGCGCAACGGAGATACCTGCGTCGAGAATCGCGGTGCGGAGGCTCCAACGCTGGCCGTCTCCGACGCCTTCGGCGAGTCCATGTACGAGCTTCCTGCCGGCCAGCATGTGCTGTTCGAGCACGGCAGCGTGCGCGAAGTCGTCGACCACGAAACCATCCCCTGCGGCTGCCCGGAAAAGGGCGTGTCCATGGCCGATGCGATGGTCGCTCCCGGCACCGCAAAGGCAAGCAAGACCACCGAACCCAGCAATCCGGCCGCGGCCCAGCATCCCTTCCCGTTAGCCCAGAGCGCCGGCCTCACGCCGGACCAGCCCGCCGGCTCCGCGGAACCGGCTCCGCAGCCCGCGCCCGGCGCAGCACAGATCAATGACGCTCTCAGCTATACCGGCGGATTGAAGGATCCTGACGAGCTGGACCACGCGCAGCCCGCAAAGCCCACCGCTGTCACCGCCCCGGCTGCGCCTCCCGCCCAGACCGCCTCGGTCGGCGCCAACGGCAGCCTCTCGGGAGTCGCCGCACCCACAGCTCCACCGACTCCGCAGCCCGCCGCCAAACCCGATCAGCCTCCGGTCAACGACGTGGTCCACATCGTCGGCCGCCTCTTCCGCAAGATGTTCCGGCGCTAAGCAGGACGCGCTACTCCGGCAGGCGGAGGGTGGCGTAATTCTGCCCGGTCAGCAGGCAGAGCGCCTCAACGACCAGATTATGGTCCTCGCGTTGCGGCAGGCCGGAGACGGTAACCGCTCCTACGATGCCCGCGGCGGCAGTCTGCAGCGGGAAGCAGCCGCCGTGAGCAGCGTAGTCTTCTTCGGGTAGACCGTACCGAGCGGAGAACGAGAGGCCATCCTGCTCCAGCAGCCGGCCAACATGGTAGGAGCTCTTGTGGAAGCGGGCGACCACCGCGACCTTGCGAGCCACCCACCGCTGGTTGTCCGGAGTGGTGCCGTTGAGTGCGCAGTAGAAGAGCTGCTGATGAGGCGAGCCGAATCGCCGCACATCGATGACCAGGGGCAAACCGCGTTGCAGCGAGAGTTCGCGAAGCGTCGTGCCGAGCCGCCATGCAAGCTCCGGGGAGAACTCCGGCAGCACAAGCTCCGCCTCCTGCCGAATCAGCACAGCGATATCATCCTGAACGGACATGGGTAAGCTACTCCTCAGGTCAAATCAGCATACCCGGTCGCGAAGCCGGCGTTGCTAACTCTGAATGCCGAGTCCGATGGAGCGCATTAGCTCGAGGGCGTTGCTGGTCTGCACGATTCCCGGTTTCAGCTTGTAGTCGAATACCAGGCGGCCTGACTCCAGTTGATCTTCGAAATGGGCGTTGATCGCGCGGCCTGCCATGGCATCGGGAATCGCGGTCAGCGCGAGGTCGTGCGTGCTGACGATGCCGATCGCGCCGGCATCGACCAGGGTGTGGACGACGAAGCGGGTTCCTTCCAGACGATCGTGCGAGTTGGTGCCGGAGAGCAGTTCGTCTAGCAGGAAGAGGACTGGAAGGGTTCCCCGGGTCAGGTCGACGATGCGCTTGATGCGCTGGATTTCGGCGTAAAAGCGCGAGACTCCGCCGGAGAGGGAGTCGAGGATGCAGATAGAGGCGCCCACGGCGAGCGGAGAAAGCCGGAGCCGGGTAGCGCGCACCGGCGCACCACACTGCGCCAGGACCGCATTCACGCCAAGGCTGCGGATGAAGGTGCTCTTGCCGGCCATATTGGGTCCGCTGAGCAGGATGAGCTGTAGTCC
>JAICMT010000178.1 GCA_025929125.1 Acidobacteriaceae bacterium
CCGCACCGCGCGCAACTTCAACCCGCTCGCCGCCGCCTGCGGACGCATTAGCATCGCCGAGGCTGAGATCGTTGTCAGCCCCGGCGAGATCGATCCCGACGAGGTCCACACCCCGGGCATCTACGTGCAGCGGCTGGTCCACAACCCTGCGCCCGAGAAACGAATCGAGAAGCGATGCGTGCGGGAGGCCTGAAGCGATGAAGACCGATGTCCGCGACCGGCTCGCCGCCCGCGCCGCCCAGGAACTCCGCGACGGCTTCTACGTCAACCTCGGCATCGGCGTCCCCACGCTGGTGGCGAACCACATTCCGCCCGGCATGAAAGTCACGCTGCAATCGGAGAACGGCCTGCTCGGCATGGGGCCCTTCCCCACCGACTCCGACGTCGACGCCGACCTGATCAATGCCGGCAAGGAAACCGTCACGCTGCTCCCCGGCGCTTCCATCTTTTCCAGCGCCGACTCCTTCGCCATGATTCGCGGCGGCCACATCGACCTCGCGATCCTCGGCGCCATGCAGGTCTCCGAGCGCGGTGACCTCGCCAACTGGATGATTCCCGGCAAGCGCGTGAAGGGAATGGGCGGCGCGATGGACCTGGTCTCCGGCGTGCGCCGCGTCGTCGTGGTCATGGAGCACGTCAGCGCCACGGGCGAGCCCAAACTGCTCCGCGAGTGCACTCTGCCTCTGACCGGCGCAGGCGTCGTCCACCGCGTCATCACCGAGCTCTGCGTGCTCGATATCACGCCCGAAGGTTTCGCCGTGGTGGAGCTCGCCGAAGGCGTCACCCCGGACGATGTGACGCGCCGGACCGGAGCGCCCGTGCAATTCCGGCTGTAACCGCCTGCGGCGTTAGAAGGTGGTGCCGACGGTAAGGCGGAACGTCTTGCGCGGCTCGCGCAGCTGGTACGAGGGACCGTAGAGCTGCAGCGCCTCGCGGTAGCTGAACAGACCGGCATCGTTGTTCGGGAACAGTGACCGGAAGGTGTTGTTATCCACCGCGAGTTGCTGCGGAACGTCCTTGAAGAGTCGCAGGGGATTGTAGGCGTAGAAGATCCGGAACGGCGCGTTCACGATCGGCAGCACCATCTGGAGCTCCGCGCCGGTGGACATGCGGGGCACGAAGTTAGTGCCCGGCATCGTGTTCAGCTGCAGCGGCGAGAAGGTCGGAATCTGCTTGCCGCCATAGCATGCGCCGTTCACGATGGTGGGGCAGCCGTAGAGCGGGCTCGAAAGCAGCGAGGCGCCGGCGACGCTCTGGCGCAGCTGGCTGGGACGCAGGTCGCCGGTCAAGCCGAAGTCAGTAAAGAAGTTGAGCGAGAGCGAGCTGACGATGGGAATCTGGTACTGCAGGTTCCCCGTGAACTGGGTATCGCCGCCGATCGCAACCGGCCGGTAGATCGGCAGCGGAATCTTCACGGTGCCGAGCTTCGGGTCGGTCGGGTCGCGCGGGATCGTGCTGCCGTCCGGGTTGGTCAGATCGAACTGCACGTTCACTGGGATGAAGGTGTAAGGCGACGCGGCGCGCACATCGAAGCCGCGGATGTCGGACTCGCCGCCGCCGTAAAGGCGATTGGTCGGCGGAGCCACTTGGCCGCCGAAACCGGTCACAAAGGCCATCTGCGCACGCATGCCGAGCACGTTGTGGCCCTCGCGGTTGACCTTCAGCCCTTTCATTGGAAAGTATTGGCGGAAGGTGCCGACCGGGGCGATGTACTTGACGTTTCCGCCGGCGCCCGCAATCTGCATCGCGATGTTGATGTCGCGGCCGGAGTGCGCGCCCGTCGGACGATCCAGCGACGAATAGGAGAAGCTGGGCGAGATCGTCGAAGTGATGATGCCCGAGAGCTGGCTCAGGCCGGCGACGCCGGAGCGGAACGCGAGCGACTGGAATACATTCCGGGTGTTGTCGTTGAAAGTCGTGACCGAAGCCTTAGAGAGCGCGTAGGTCACGCCGATCCGGGTGACGCCACGGCCCGCCCACAAATGCTTCAACGGCTCGCTGGCCGACAGAGTGAAGCCGGTGGTCGACTCGTTGTAGTTGGTCAGTAGCGACTGCACCGCCTGCGAGACGTTGGTGCTGGTGTTGTTGGCCAGCGAGTACGCCTTGGCAGGGTTGTAGTCCACCTTGCGGGTAAAGGCCTCAAAGCCGATGGAAATCGGACGGTTGCGCAGATAGGGTTCGTTGAAGCCGAACGTGAGGTTCCGCTGCCGGTCGCCGACATTGGCGTTGACCGAGAGCGTCTCGCCCAGCCCCAGGAAGTTGTTGGTCTCGTAGTTGAGTCCGATGAACGTGCCCTGCAGGCCGCTCAGGCCGCCGTTAAGGCCGATGGAATTCTTGCCCTTCTCCTTGAGGCGAAGCAGCAAGTCGACCGTGCCGTTGTCCGCGTCCTGATGGGTTTCAGTGTCGTCGTCCACCTTCAGGTTCTCGAAGTAGCCGAGCTGGTTCAGCCGCAGGATGGAAAGATCCCAGAGCTGCGCGTTGTAGACCTGGCCTTCTTCCAGCACCAGTTCGCGGCGGATCACCTTGTCTCGCGTGATCGTGTTACCCGTGAACTCGATGCGCGAGACGTAGAACTGCTTGCCTTCGTCGATCTCCACGTTGATGGAGACGGTATGGTTGGCCTCATCGCGCTTGGGGATGGGATTGCCCACCATGTTGATGTAGCCCTGGCTGCTGTAGGCCTTGCGCAGGTTCTCCATTCCCTTGTGCAGGGTGGTGGCGTTGAACCACTCGCCGTCCTTCATCGGGAACTGCGCGCGCATCGCCTTGGTGTTGGTCAGGTTCTTGAACCCCGAGAACGTGATGCCGGTGAGGCGATAGCGCTCCCCTTCATCGATGGGGATGGTGATATCGACGCGCTTTCCCTTGGAGGCGTGCAGCGTGAACCAGTTCAGGCCGCCCTTGTCGCGGACCACGGTCTTGGCTTCGCCGGTGCTGGCGTTCATATAGCCGCGGTCCAGGTATGCCAGCCGGACGCGCTCCGTGTCCTCATCCAGCTTGCTCGCGTCGAAGGTGCGGGCGAACAGATTCTCGAGAAAGATGGAGTGCGGGATACCAATAGGCTTCAGGTTGCGCATGGAGTTGCGCAGAACGTGATCCGACACGTTGTAGTTGCCGTCAAAAACGATCTTGCCCACCTTTACCGTCGGTCCTTCCTTGATCCGGAAGGTGATGCCAACCGAGGCCGGCGGAATCGTCTTGATCTCGGTACGGATGGTGGCGAATTGATGTCCGTGCTCGGCCAGCAGGTCCTTAAGAACGGTTTCGGCGCGCTTGATCCGGGTCTCGTCGAACTGGCTCTCTGCGGTGACGCCAACCTTCGCTTTCTTGAAGCGATCCTGCACATCGGAAAGGGTAATGGCGTTCAGGCCGATGTAGTCGACGGTGCGGATGGTCGGTTTCTCGGTGACGTACACCACCAGCTGGACGCAGGCGGGCGTGTCCACCCGTTCAATCCGGACGCTTTCGAAGTATCCGGTGTTCCAGATGGAGTTGAAGTCGCGCTCGACGGTGGCCTGGTCATAGCGGTCGCCCTGGTGCGAGGCCATGCGGGCCAGCACGGAATCGCGCGGAATCCGGCGGTTGCCGACGACTTGAGGCTGGCACAGCGCCTCGGCCCCGGCAGGAGCTTGCGCAGGCGCGCTGGGGGCATCCTGAAGCTGGGCGATGGCTGCGGACGGAAGGGCAAAGGAGCAGGCCGCGGCGAGCAGGACCAGGGCGCGGCGGGTGGGCCGTGTGGGCATGGAGCGGTGGCTTGAGGATTGGGCCTCATGGCCTGAGCGGCTGGAGCTCGTGCGCACAGATCGAAACTTTTTGCCCAGAAGACTTCCGCTAACTCGCTCTACGGTAAAGATACGCACACCCTCATTACTGAAAAAATCACGCCCCGCACCACAGTGTTGGGGAAAGCTCGATTATATGGGAGCGGCATAGGCGGAGGCGAGTTTGAGCCCATGTTCGCCGATGCATTGGACGGGGTGAGCAGCGCATAGTAACGCGGAGGTAAACCGGTGAATCTTCTACTTCCTCTCGCGGCCCAGCTTCCACAGCACCTGGCGAAAGATGCCCATCCATACCGGTGCGGCGGCGGAGTCCACGCCCATGCGGCGGATCAGCCTCCGGATCTCCGCAGGGTCGCAGTTGGCGGAGTGCCGCCGCGTGTAGCCGGTCGCCTCGAGCACTTCCGTAAGCAGCGCATGCAGCCGCTCGAGCGTAGCCGAGTCCGCAGGAGCTTGTGTCGCTATCTCACCGGCTGCTCCATTTAGGGCGCGCGCCTCGTCGCGGGTCGAGCCAGAACTTCGTTCGCGCACCAATTCCCACAGGCACACCGCGACCGCCTGCCCCAGATTCATGGATGGGTGTCGCAGCCCCGGATGTTCCGCCATCGGGATGGTGACCAGCGCGTGGCAGAAGCTGAGCTCGTCATTCGAAAGCCCGGTCTTCTCCGAGCCGAACAGCAGGGCCACGCGGCCATCCGACTGCGCAACATGGGCTCGGATCAGCCCCGCGCCCTCCGGCAGTTCCAGCAGCTGGTGGCGCAGCTCGCGTTCGCCAACCGCGCTGGTGCCGAGGACAAGGGTGCAGTCAGCAACGGCTTCTGCGAGCGACGCGTGGCCGGTCGCGGACGCCAGGACGGCGGAGGCATCGACCGCGGATCGGGCAGCCTCGAAGGGCACGGGAAACTCATTGACCACGCGCAGCGAACCGAAGCCGAAG
>JAICMT010000103.1 GCA_025929125.1 Acidobacteriaceae bacterium
CTGTACCGCAAGCTCAAAGAGTACGGCGAGGAGCGCTGAAGCTGAACCCGCCCTAATTCCTTACCTCGAGGGCAGAGGCTCCTTGCGGCTGGAACTGAAGGATGCGAGATACGTATCCAGCCGATAACCAGAGCTCTCCATTGCCGCCAGCGTGTGGGTCACCGACTTCTCAATCCCATGGAGGGCCGTCAGCTCCACCGGTTTGAGCGGATTGCTGTCATGGATGGCTCTTGCAATCTCAATCAGCCGGGGAAGTTGGATCCAGGTGAGCAGTTCCTCAAACTGCTCCTTGTTGACGTAAGTGACGCCGTCAGACGTATTAACTCCTGCGAGCCACCGGCCGTCTGGATCCGCAAAAATTGTTGGCGACCGCATCGGTTCCGGCAGGGCAGAGAACTTGGTCAACAATAGCCGCACCTGGGCCGCAGCCTGCCAGCGCGATTCGCCTTCCATACCCATTGCGCCGAAGATGTCGGCCAGCGCATGACGCAGCATCATGCGGTCGAACAGCTCGGCCAAATCTCCATGCGGCGCCATGCGCCACGGCAGATTGCGCAGCACAATCCAGGCGAGAATGGGTGCCCACACGCGGCCTTGCCGAGTCAGCGGATCGGTCGCCGGAAGAATCGCGCGAGACTTCGCCGGCCAGTCGGACGCATAGAACTTTGCAAGCTCAGGCAGCCGGGCAGCCGCGGTGACCACAGAACGGATGCAATCCGTGTAGCTGCGATGCGTCGGCGATTGTCGTGAGGCCGGGTACCGCGCTGCGGCCTTTGGCTCCAGGCCGCCTTCGTCGGCGACGCTACTGGCAGTGGCAGGAGTCTGGCCGCCTTCGGAGAGGTGCTCGCAGATGCGCTCGAAGAACATGCGGGTGTGCTCCGCCAGCTCGGCGAGCCGCCGGTCGCAATCGGCAGTCTGGTTCGCCGGCAACATCTCCGGCAATGGCTCTTCGCCAATCGAGGCGGTCGAGCTCGCTTCCGCGGACGGCTGCGGCATCAGGCCGGCCAGAGCATCGGCCACCTGCGCCAGCGTGTGGACGGCAGCCGCGGAAACCGCCTCGCGCAATGCATCATGCACCGGCCGGAGGCGAAGCATCTGCAGTTCCTCGTGGATATTGCCCACACCTCGGCCTCCAAGCTGATCGCACAGACGGTCCCAGGGCCACTCGGCGGAAGGGCGAAGCTCGTGCCAGTCCACATAGACGAGGCACTGGAATCCGCGCAGCTCGAAGGTCATCCCGTGATGGTGGAGATCGCTGGCTCTCCGCAGATATTCGAGGCCATGCTGATCGCGAAACGCAAGAATCGCTTGCCCGTCTGTTGGAAGCCCCATGCCCTCGCTTAAGCTGCGCTGGCGCATGCTGCCGCTGCCCTTGTCCATGAAGCCGGCAGAGATGTGAATGGTGCCGCGCGTCGCGTCATATTTGTTGTTGTAGATCACCAGCGATCGCTGGTCCTCAAACCGATTCGAGTAGGCGAAGACATTCTCATCGACGAAGCCAAACCCATTCCAGAAGTCATAAAGGGTGAAGTTCTCACTGCCGGCAAAGATGTACCGACGGTGCAGCAGGGGGGCGATCTCGCGCATGTGACGTGCAACCAGGCCTTCATCAGGTCGTTCATCCATTCGCGCCTGCTTGAACTCCATGCCATAGCGCTCGGTGAATCCTTCGATCTGCCCATGTCCGAACATGGGAAGTCCCGGCAAAGTAGCCAGCAGCGTGCACACACCAAAGTATTTGTCGCCCGTCCCAAACTGGTCGATCGCGGTCCGCTCGTCGGGGTTGGACATGAAGTTCACGTAGCGCTTCATGATGTCCGGATCGAACTCGAGCGTCTTCTTGATATAGCTGCGATATTTCGCATTCTCCTCATCGCGCAGCATGTTCATGAAGGCGGAGTTATAGACGCGGTGCATGCCCAGCGTGCGAACAAAATATCCTTCCAGAAGCCAGAACGCCTCCGCGAGAAGCAGCGTGCCTGGCACCTCGGTGGCCACGCGGTCCACCACCTCGCGCCAGAACTCGTGCGGCATTAATGCGTCGAACTCCTCCTGCGACATCGCGTATTCGGCGCGAGAGGGAATCGAGCCGCCGGCGCCAGGGAGGGGGAACCAGAGGCGCTGCACGTGTCGTTTTGCCAGGACCATTGCGGCGTCGAACCGGATGATCGGAAACAGGCGAGCCACATGAAGGATCACCTGAATCACATGCTCGCGGACGTAGGCTTTGGAGTAGTCCAGCTGCGCAGTGTCGTTCCACGCGAAAGTAGTGCCGTCATTACCGTGGTAAACGTAGCGGGTCTCACCCGAGTTGTGATGGCGGAGCCGGAAGGTGACCGCAGCATCGCTCTGGTCGTAGTAATGATCCTCGATCTTAATCTCAACCCGCGAATCGGTAGAGAGATCCGGCCCGTTGAAGCTGTAAGAAGGGTAAGGGCTATCCGGCCGCGAGATGAACCAGTCTGGATGGTCGATCACCCATGGCGAATCGATGCCCATGTGGTTCGGCACCATGTCGCTGGCCAGGCGCAGCCCGGCAGCCGCCGCGCGATGCTTCAGGTCATTGTAGGCAAGCCAGCCGCCCAGGTCCTCTGCAATGTCATACGACTTCAGCGAATACGCCGAGGCCACCGCGTCATGATGACCGCGTAGACGCTTGATCGTGCGTGACGCAATCGACCGCTCCCACAGCCCGATCAGCCACAGTCCGGTAATGCCGCGGTCTACCAGTGTGCGGAGCTCTTCATCGGGAATCTGGTCCAGGCGGTAGATATGCCGCTGATACTTCTTGGAGAGCTGTTCGAGCCACACATAAGTCGATTTGGCGATGAGCACCACATTCGGCATCCACGCCTGGTCGGTCGAGAAGGCCTCGTATTCATCCAAAGGCGCTTGATAGCCGGCGGCATATTTCCTGCGACGGAACTCGTCGAAGCCGATGAATTCGTCACCCACAAAGCCCATGCTGCCCACTGCGGAGCGCCATGGCGAAACTCATCCGGGCCGGGAGGGTTGAAGCGGAGCCAGATGGCGATGTCTTCCTCGCGCAGCACATCGATCGCGAGCAGAATCCGGCGGAGATCCTCGCCCAGATAAGGTGTCCACTTCTCGCGGATATACTCCAGCTGCCCCGTCAAAGAATCCGGAGAAGCCAGGATAGGGGCACGTAGCGCATCAATCAGGCTTCCGATCTCCGGCGCAACCGGCGGCCGAGTGGAGAAGAAGTCTGGGAAAGCGCCCGCTACCTTCTGGTAGACGGTTCGTTGCTTCAGCGGCCTGTCTTCAAACAGCGCCTGAAACGGCTTGAACGCTGGATTGCTATTGGCAACCCACAGCAACAGCAGTTCTTCCAAAGCTGCCTCGCGGTTCGGCAAGCCGTCTGCAGTGCCTTTCAACCATTTGGAGGCGCTGATGTCTCCGCGAAAAATCGCGGCATTCGGAAATTGCTCGGTAAAGGTAAGCAACAGCTGCTCCAGCTTGTCTGGTTCGAACTGCTGCGCGAACCAGCGCACTGCCTCGGAAAGCACCGCCGGATCGGTACGCTTGCGGTACTGCGCCACCAACGCGTGGCTCAGTTCGTCGATGAGCCCCATGGCGAACAGCGCTCCGGCGTTATAGGTCCGCGCCGGATCGGCATCAGCGCCGCGAGCCTGGTTCAGCGCTTCGGCCAGCCGGCGCGCTGCCGCCACGTTCGCGAAGACGACATTGCCCGTGTAGCTGAACAGAGTGTCCTCGACCTGGGCTGCTTCACGGACGGCACGGGAGATATGGAATTCCATGGATCAGAGGCCTCAGAGTCGTTTCCATCCCAGTATCGCTCGGATGCCCGGGTTCATGCATTCAGATGCCGCGTTGCTGGTTGCTCATGACTCAGCGCGACCGGCTGCCTCGGAATTCCGAAGAAAAGGGCTCGAACCTTACAATGGCAATAGATTTGGCTTGGCAATGGCCATCGTCGCGCAATCCCGCAAACATGGAGAACGATTCGAATGAAGCAGATGATTGCCGTGATCTTCGGGGTTGGCTTATTGGGAAATGCAATGCTGTTCGTGCCCCAGGCTCTCGCCGTATGGAGAAAGAAGAGCGACGAGGGCGTCTCCCTGATCACCTTCGGCGGCTTCAACGTGCTGCAGGCGATAGGAATCGTGCACGGCGCTTATCAGCATGACTACTCACTGATAATCGGCCTCGGCGCCAGTCTGGTGACCTGCGGAACAGTCACCGGACTTACGCTTTACTACCGGGCGCAGCGGAGGCCCGGTGCGGAAGCATAAGTCCCGTGTTGCTCCCCAGCAAATGGCAGGTGCTTACCTTCCGTCGTCACGCCGCATTCATGACGTAGCGCGAACGGGCATCCAGAAGCGCGGCAAGTTGGTCCTTCTGGATGGGTGTGGCGGAGCCCAGGTGGTGAGCAATCAGGTTGACCTGCGCAAAATGCTCCACCGTTTCCATCTTCATAAACGCATCCATCAGCGTCTTCCCGTAGGTGACTACGCCGTGATTCGCCATCAGAATGGCTTCATGGTCCGGGATGAATTCGGCCAGGCTCTCGGCCACCTCCTCGGTGCCGGTCGTGGCGTAGCGGGCCAGCGGCACTGCTCCCAGCGACATCACAGCCTCAGAGCAGAGAGGTTCGTCGAGTGATCGGCCTGAGCATGCAAACCCAGTGGCGATCGGCGGATGGGAGTGGACCACCGCGCAGATGTCGGGCCGGCGATTGTAAACAGCAAGATGCATTCCGATTTCACTCGTGACTTTGCGGCTGCCGGAGTACTGCTTGCCGTCCAGATCCACGATCACCATGTCTTCCTTCGACAGCATCGACTTGCTGACTCCGGTTGGAGTGGCCAGGATAAACTTCGAGTCGAGCCGTACGGACAGATTCCCGGATGTCCCCGGAGTGAAACCGAGCCTGTAAAGCCGCTTACTAAGGCGACGAAGGTCCCGCCGGAGTGGTACTTCGTGTTCCCAGATTCTTTCCATGGAGTCAGTCCCTCTCGGCTCAGCTACATTTTGTTTCCGCCATCCTATCGCGATTTACGGCTGATTGGCTTTGGCACTAAAGGGCTTGGATGAAAAATCGTACGCTTCTGTCGCCCGGGCTGCGCAATCTCAGCCTCGAAGGCTCGCGGGCGCCGGTGTTACGGCGGAGAGCCTCTCGAAGATCGCGTCCGGGAGCTGCAATCCGGCTGCCTGGATGTTCTCCTCCAGGTGCGCGACCGACGACGTGCCCGGGATGGGCAGGACCACCGGGGAACGCCGCAGAAGCCATGCCAGCGCAACCTGCAGCGGCGTGGCCCGCAACTCTGCTGCCGCAGGCTCCAGGGCGCTGTTCGCCTCCCGATTCTGGCCCAGGGGAGCCCAGGGCATGAAGGCAATCCCCAACTCCTCGCACCGGTTCAACAAAAAGTCCCACTCTCGGTCGGCAAAGCTGTAGCGGTTCTGTACCGAAACAATTGGCACAATCTTGCGAGCGCGCTCCAGATGCTCCAGCGTCACATTCGAGAGTGCCAGGTGCCGTATCTTGCCCTCTTGCTGAATCCTTGCCAGCGTCTCCATCGAGGCGTCAAACGACACTGCCGGATCGGGCACGTGCAACTGGTACACGTCGATCCGCTCCAGCCGCAGCCGCTTCAGGCTCCCCTCAACCGCAGCTTCCAGGTGTTTCGGGGAAGCATTGTGGGTCCACTGTGCCGGCCCCACGCGCTCCCAGCCGCCCTTCGTTGCGATCACCAGGTCGCTCGGATACGGATACAGCGCCTCTGCGATCAACTCTTCCGACACGCCCGGCCCATAGGAGTCCGCGGTATCGATCAGGTTCACCCCAAGCTCCACGGTCCTCCGCAGAGTTGCAATCGCTCCCTCGTGGTCCGCCGGCGGCCCCCAGATCCCTTTGCCGGTAATGCGCATCGCGCCATATCCCAGCCGGTTCACGGTCAGATCGCCCAATTGCACCGTCCCGGCCGAGGCGGCAGTCACTCTCTGTGCAGCATCATTCATCGCAACATTTCCTCGCAGACAGCATGGCAGATCGTCGCAGCCGTATGCAATTGCAACCTCCGCCTCCCGCCTCTGCGGCGCCTTGCCCTCATGTGTTAATATTCGA
>JAICMT010000181.1 GCA_025929125.1 Acidobacteriaceae bacterium
TGGCGATCTACGACACTATGCAGTACATCAAGAACGACGTGGTGACCTTCTGTATTGGACAGGCAGCTTCCATGGGAGCATTCCTGCTGATGGCAGGCACGAAGGGCAAGCGTTTTGCGCTGCCGAACTCGCGCATTCTGATCCACCAGCCTTCCATGGGCGGTTTGAGTGGACAGGCGACCGATATCGATATTCACGCGCGAGAGATCTTGCGCATCCGCGAGATCACCAACAAGCTGATGAGCAAGTCCACCGGGCAGCCGCTGGAACGCATTGAACGAGATGTCGAGCGGGACTTCATAATGACTGCCGACCAATCCAAGGAGTACGGGATCATCGATGACATCATCGATCGGCCGCGCACTTGATGCTGTGGAAATTCCAACCAAAACCCCGGCCGCGAGCCGGGGTTTTGATGTTGTAGGTCACTCGATCGTTCCTCGGAAGTGACCAGAAAGGGTTACTCACGGCACCCTTGTCGACACTGGACAAGATTGAATCCGGTGTAAACTGAGATTCGTTCGAGCACGACGGCATTTGAGGAGTTGCAGCAATCATGAAAACATCCCGCGGTTCCGACGAATCGCTTCGTTGCTCGTTTTGCCATAAATCTCAGGACGCGGTCGCCAAGCTCATCTCGTCCCCATCGGATTATCCCCGTGCTTACATCTGCGACGAGTGTGTGGGAGTCTGCAACTCGATTCTGGAAGACGATCGGGCCGAAGTAGCCCCGGGGGTTGCTCCTACGCAACTGCCGAAGCCGCAAGAGGTGAAGGCCTTCCTGGATGAGTACGTAATCGGACAGGACCAGACAAAGAAGAAGCTCGCGGTCGCGGTTTACAACCATTACAAGCGGATCCAGATGAACAAGACCCGCGGCAATGATGTGGAGCTGGCAAAGTCGAACATCCTGCTGGTGGGACCGACGGGATCAGGCAAGACGCTGCTGGCGCAGACTCTGGCCAAGATGCTGGATGTGCCGTTCGCGATTGTGGATGCAACCACGCTGACTGAAGCCGGTTATGTGGGTGAGGATGTCGAGAACATTATTCTGAAGCTGCTGCAAGCCGCGGATGGCGACGTACAGCGCGCCCAGAGCGGCATCATCTATATCGACGAGATCGACAAGATCGGGCGCAAGGACGAGAACCCTTCGATCACGCGCGACGTTTCCGGCGAAGGCGTGCAGCAGGCTTTGCTAAAGATCCTGGAAGGCACGGTAGCCAATGTTCCACCGCAGGGCGGGCGCAAGCATCCGCATCAGGAGTTTACTGCGGTCGATACGACCAACATTCTGTTCATCTGCGGCGGCGCTTTTGTGGGCCTGGAGAAGGTGATCGGGCGACGCGTGGGCAAGAAGTCTTTGGGCTTTCGCGCTATCTCTGAGCAGCCCGAGCAGGAACAGCCGGAGATTATGCCGATCCGCTCGCAGCGCGATACCGAATTACTGCGTCAGGCGGAGCCGCAGGACCTGCTGAAATATGGGCTGATTCCGGAATTTGTAGGCCGGCTGCCGGTGCTGGGGATTCTGGATGAGCTGGACGAAGTGGCTCTGGTGGAAATTCTGACGAAGCCACGGAATGCGATCCTGAAGCAGTACGCGAAGCTGTTCGATTACGAGAATGTAAAGGTAACCTTCTCCGATGAGGCTGCACGCGAGGTTGCGCGAGAGGCCTTGCAGCGCAAGGTTGGTGCCCGCGGACTGCGAATGATCCTGGAAGAGCTGATGCTGGACCTGATGTATTACGTCCCCGGCAATAAGAAGATTACGGAGCTGAACATCACGGCCGAGATGGTTAAGAAGCGTAGCCTGGTCATACCTATGGCTTTGGAGAAGGCGGGGTAAGCCTTTCTGAAATTACGCAGGTAATGCTGTCGCTGTCGAGTTGCGCAGTTACCTGCAGTATTTTGCAACAGAAAGCTGCGCGGCTTGTTTCCTCTTTCAGAGTCGTAATGCCGCAGCGAACATCCCGCCGCCCGTCGATTTACAATCGTTTATGCCGGGGCGGTCTGCCTGCACCCTTGGCCTATTGCGCACGTCTAATTGGGGAGAACATGGCGAATTCAACCAAGACTTCAGTGACCAGCGACGTTCGGAAGCTTCCGATGATGCCGATACGCGATATGGTCATCTTTCCCCATATGGTGACTCCATTTGTCGTGGGCCGTGAGTCGAGCGTGCGCGCTCTCGAAGAAGCGCTCACCGCAGATCGCAAGATATTCCTGGCAACGCAGCACGACGCATCGGTAGATGAGCCGACGGCGGAGGATATCTACGAGACCGGCACCATCGGCACGATTGTGCAGAGCGTTCGGATGCCGGACGGCAACATCAAAGTTCTGGTTGAGGGCATCGAACGGGCACGTTCCATTGAGGTGAACGACGAGGACGGATTTTTTGTCGCTACAGTCCGTACCGGCAGGACGGACCTGGAGATTACGCCGCAGGTCGAACAGCTGATGCATCGGGTGCATACGCTTTTCGAGCAATATGTAAAGCTGCAGCAGTCGCTTAACCACGAATCCGTTGCTGCGAGCGTTCGCATGGACGAACCCGCCAAGCTGGCTGACGTGATCGCAGCCAATCTGCAACTGGGCATCGACGAGAAGCAGCAACTGCTGGACGTCTTCGATCCGGAGACCCGGCTGGCGCGCGTCGGTGATGTGCTGGACGTCGCGATTGAGAAGCTAAATATGGACCGGACCATCCAGTCGCGTGTAAAGCGACAGATGGAAAAGGCGCAGAAAGAGTACTACCTCAACGAGAAGATCAAGGCGATCCAGAAAGAGCTCGGGCGCGGCGAAAAGTCGGAGTTCGACGAGCTGAAGAAGAAGATTGAATCGGCGGGAATGCCCAAGGACGTGCTGGAGAAATCGCTTCAGGAGCTGAAGAAGCTAGAGGCGATGCCGGCCATGTCCGCCGAGTCGACCGTCTCGCGGAACTACCTGGATTGGCTGCTGGCGGTACCGTGGAAGAAGCGGTCCAAGGAGATCCGCTCCATCGAGCACGCTGAGACAATTTTGAACTCGGACCACTATGGGCTCGAGAAGATCAAGGAACGAATTCTCGAGTTTCTGGCCGTTCGTCAGCTGGTGAAAAATCCGAAGGGATCGATCCTCTGCTTTGTCGGGCCCCCGGGCGTAGGTAAGACTTCGCTGGGCATGTCCATTGCCAAGGCGACCGGCAGGAAGTTTGTCCGTATGTCGTTGGGTGGAGTGCGCGACGAAGCGGAGATTCGAGGCCATCGCCGCACTTACATTGGCGCACTTCCCGGGCAGATTATTCAGTCGATGAAGAAGGCGGGCACCAAGAATCCGGTGTTCATGCTGGATGAGATCGACAAGATGGCGTCGGATTTTCGCGGGGACCCTGCGAGCGCCTTACTGGAAGTGCTGGATCCAGAGCAGAACAGCTCTTTCCAGGACCACTACCTGGATGTTGAGTACGATCTTTCCAACGTGCTGTTTGTTGCTACGGCCAATGTGCTGCATACGATTCCGGGGCCTTTGCAGGACCGTATGGAGATCCTGCGGCTGCATGGGTACACGGAAATCGAAAAGCTCGAGATCGCCAAACAGTACCTGGTCCGCAAGCAGCGGGAAGGGACGGGACTTACGCCGGAGCAACTGGTGGTCGAAGACGATGCGCTCAAGGCGATTATCCGGAACTACACGCGAGAGGCCGGCGTTCGGAACCTGGAGCGCGAGATCGGCAACGTGTGCCGCAAGGTAGCGCGCCGAGTGGTGCAGAGGGGCGCCGATTACCGCGAAGTACTGACCGGCGACAACGTTAACGAATTGCTGGGTGTGGCGAAGTTCCGCGACTCACAGGTACACGAGAAGAGCGAAATAGGCCTGGTGACTGGCCTTGCCTGGACCGAAGTGGGCGGCACAATTCTGCAAACGGAAGTGCAGGTGTTGGACGGCAAAGGCAAGATGACCGCCACCGGGCAGTTGGGCGATGTAATGCAGGAATCCGCACAAGCAGCGCTCAGCTATGTCCGCTCGCGCGCGCAGCATCTAGGATTACAGAAGGAATTTTACCGGCACGTCGATATTCACGTGCATGTACCCGAGGGCGCCATCCCCAAAGATGGCCCTTCCGCCGGCATTACGCTGGCGACGGGACTGGCGAGTGCGCTGACAAAAATCAAGGTCCGTCGCGACATCGCGATGACCGGCGAGATCACGCTGCGCGGCAAGGTTCTGGCCATTGGCGGGCTAAAGGAAAAACTGCTGGCTGCGCATCGTGCAGGAATTTTCGAAGTTGTGATTCCGGAGGAGAACCGCAAGGATTTGGCCGATTTCCCGGAGATGCTGAAGACCGAGATGAAACTGCACTTCGTGGAAGAAATGGACGAAGTACTGCAGATTGCACTTGAGGAAAAGCTGCCCGAACTTTCCGAGGAGACTCCGGCTGCATTGACTACGGTGATTCCTCCTGAGTTGCCGGCAACTCATCCAGTGGCACACCAGTAGCGGCGCAGAAAGCGCAGCAAAAAGCCGGACCTGATCGGGTCCGGCTTTTCAATTTTGCCCGCTTTGCGAGGTTAGACCGTCCTACGGCCAGTCACAAAGTGAAGCACAAAAGAGATAACTGCGAAGAGCAGCAACAGGTGAATCAAGAACCCGGCGCTCTTAAACATGACGAATCCGCCAACCCACAGGCACAACAGAACA
>JAICMT010000171.1 GCA_025929125.1 Acidobacteriaceae bacterium
GCACGCGCCTCCGCCATGCTCGCGCCAAACGCACTCATCGTCGCCGAACACGCCAGCCGCACCGCATTGCCGGATCGTTACGGACGCCTCAGCCGGTCCCGCAATCTCATTCAGGGCGACGCAGCGCTCAGCTTCTACACGGCCGCGGAATAATCCTCGAAGGCAGACGCCTCAGCCCGGAAACGCCCCGCCGCGATGCCTGCCGGTCTGCAGGTCCAAAGCAAACTCCACCTCGCGGTCCGTCTGCAGGTTCCAGCCAAAGCCGCGCAGCTCGCCCCCGCTCACTTCGTTCACACGGATTCCCTCCCAGCTCAGCCGGGCGGACTCCCACGCCAGCCCCTCGCGCCCCCATGCCACCACCGAATGGACTCCCACAAATACCACTAAGTCTTGGTCCACCAGCTCCCGCACCTCTATCACCGGACGCAGCGGAATCTGCACGCAGCTCTCCGGAGCACGCGTGTCCGCGACATAGCCATATCCACCCGCCACCGCGCACATCTCCTGAGCCTTCGGACACCCAAACACTCCAGTCGGCATGCGTGGATCGGCGAAACCGCGCGCACACGTCGCCAAAAACTCGCCGCCCAGCGCAGGCCGCACCATCAGCAACAGCGCCCCGCGCGCCAGCGTCTCCTCCTCGCCAGCGACCTGGCGCGGATACACAAACTGCCGCGCCGGAGCGATCAACGGGGCGCGGTCCAGCACTTCGGCCCGCCACTCCCGCGCGAAGCTCATATCAGATGCCAGCCTTTCGGCTGCATCTCGCTCTCCACCCACGCCCGCTGTTGTGCGGTGTCGGGCACCGAGGTGCCGCGCGCATCGGAAATCGTCCGCCATACTTCTGCATTCTTCAGTCCCGATCGCACCAGCAGGCTTGCCGCCACTACCGAGGCCCTCCCGATGCACATCCGGCAGTGGACCCCAACACGCTTGCCATCCGCCATCGACCGCTCCAGAAAATCAAGCAGCCTCTCGAACGCCTCCTTATCGGTCGGCGTCCGCCGGTCCGGAACAGGAAAGTTTACAAAGCGGATCCCCGCGCCTCGTGCCGCAGCTTCTTCGTGTTCCAGCCCAAGCTCCCGCGCCTCCGGCGCCTCCAGCATCGACACCAGCACATCGATACCAGCCGCCCGCATCGCAGACATCTCTTGCGCTATCGACTCGCCGCCGTGCGGCCTGGGTACGATCGCCAGCTTCTGCGTAATCCAGTACGGATCGCAAACCAGTGAGTTCGCGCTACCACCCCTCGTCGTCTTCAGATTCAGCATCGTCATCGCGTCGCGTCCAGCCCCTGCCCGATATCCGCGATCAGGTCCTCTGGGGCCTCAATACCCGCCGACAACCGGATGAATCCCTCCGGCACCGCATCGCCACCCCAGCGCGCACGACGCTCGGCGCAGGTGCAGGTGCCCCCGAAGCTGGTCGCTTCCGTCACCAGTTTCACCTTGGCGAAGAACGCCTCCGCTTTCGCCTTGCTCTCCAGTTCAAAACTCAGCACCGCCCCGAAGTACTGCATCTGCCGTGCCGCAATCTCGTGCCCGGGATGATCCTTGAGGCCCGGATACAGCACCGTCTTCACCTCTTCCCGGGTCCGCAGATACTCCGCAATCTTCTGTGCATTCTGCGAGCTCCGCTCCAGCCGCAGGGGCAGCGTCCCAATCGAACGCAGCGCCAGCCACGCCTCCATCGGCCCCAGCACCCCTCCCGTCAGCGTTCTCCATTGGTCGATCTTCTGCAGCAGTTCACGATCCCGCGTCGCCACATGCCCCAGCAGAATGTCGCTGTGGCCGGTCATCGATTTCGTATCCGAAGCCACGGAAAAATCAGCGCCCAGCGCCAGCGGCTTCTGTCCCAGCGCTGTCGGCGTGGTGTTGTCCACCGCCACCAGTGCGCCGGTCGCGTGAGCTTTACGGCAAAGCGCGGTGATGTCGCAGATGTCCATCGTCGGATTGCTGGGCGTTTCAATCCACAGCAGCTTCGCGCCGTCCAGGTGATCGCCCTGCGCGTCGCGTGCCGTCCTTGCATACCGCGCCACAACTCCCATCTGCTCGAAGAAGTCGCGCATCACTGAGCGCGTGTGAAAGTACGCATTCTCCGGCAGCACCGCCACATCACCGGGCCGCAGCACCGCGCCGAACACCGCCGTAGAGGCCGCCATCCCCGACGCAAATACCAGCGCGTTGGCGCGATAACGCTCTCCCGCCTGCTCGTGCGCCGGCGCGAATTCCCCCGACTCCATTTGCGCGATCACTTTCTCAAGCGCCGTCCAGGTGGGATTGTGCGATCGCGCATAGCTGTAGGGCGCATCGTTCGGGTCTCCGGGCGTGTGGTACGGAGCCGCAAAAACCGGTCCCGGATGCAGCGGCTCCCCGGCCGCGGCGCGAGTGAGTGTCGAACGAACAATCCTGGTCGAATCCTGCATACGCTTCTCTGGTGTCTTCACTATCTCCGAGCTTATAGCAGTTTGCGTGTGCTCCAAACCGAAGCCCGCAGCGATGGCAACTCCGCCCGGCAACCCTCCATCTGATGTGCTGAGCCAACCCTGCGGCGCACTCTCTGTGCTGCAACAAACCGGATTCTCAACGCAACACACTGCAGTGCTCGCAAGTCCGCGGGCCGCAACGAAAGGAGTTGTGCATGGAACGGAAGAACACCGCAGTCTTCGGGCTCTACGCCACGCCCGCTACCGCTGAAAACGGCGTCGATCACCTTCTCACCCTCGGATTCGCAAACCAGGCGATCTCGGTCCTCATGCCGGACGATGAGACTACCCGCGCCTTCGCCCACCAGAAGAACACCAAGGCCCCCGAAGGCACCACCGCTGGAGCCGCTACTGGCGGCGTCATCGGAGGGACTCTCGGCGTACTCGCCGGGCTCGGCGCCCTCGCGATCCCCGGCATCGGCCCGCTGCTTGCCGCCGGACCCATCGTCGCTGCACTCGCCGGAGTCGGTGCAGGCGGAGTAGTCGGCGGATTCATCGGAGCCTTGGTCGGCATGGGCATCCCGGAGTACGAGGCCAAGCGGTACGAAGGCGCCGTTCGCGACGGAGGCACGCTGCTCAGCGTCCACTGCGACACCTCCGAACAGGTTTCCCTGGCCAAGCAGGGTCTTCGCGACACCGGCGCGCACGACATCGCGTCCGCGGGCGAGGAATCTGCCCCGGACGATCGCCGCCACCACGCGGCCTGACCAGAACTTCGCATTTTCTAAACGCAAGAGAGCAGGACCATCCAGGTGCCCCATCCTCCCCTCGGAGGATGGGGTTCACTTTTACCGCGGCTTCCCTGCGCGGCTCCCCGGAGCTTTCGCCCTGCTTCCCCCAAAGTGCTCCCACCCACGCGGCCGCAACGCCTTCCGCATCCCATCCGGGCCGACCATCCAAACCGCCCTCCCCGGCACAAGTCGCCCGATCGCCGTCACGGCCACTCCGCCAATCGACCGTGGCACCCTCACCTTTGCCGGAGCAGCGAACAGCAGCTCATAGTCCTCGCCTCCGTGGAGCGCTTCTTCCAGATTCGCTCCCGCTGTAACCGGCAGTCTCTCCTCCCACACCTCAGCCCCTACCCGCGACTCCCGGCAGAGATGCCCCAGGTCCGTCGAGAGCCCGTCGCTCAGATCGATCGCCGCCGACGCCAGCCTCCGCCGTACCAGTGCCAGCCCCACTCCCACCCGCGGCGCTGGATACAGATGCGGATGCTCTCCACTCCTCCGCCGCCTCCCGTCCCGAAGTTCCGCCAGTTCCATCGCTGATCCGCCCAGCGTCCCCGTCACATACAGCAGATCGCCTGGCTCACCCCCACTCCGCCGCAGCGACCTTCCGCGCGGCGTCGACCCCACCAGCACAATATCGGCCAGGACCTGCTCCCCTGCCGCTTCTGACGTGTCCCCGCCCGCCAGCGGCACGCCAACCTCCTCTGCCAGCCATCCCAGCCCGCGCAAGAACCCATCCACCCAGCGCAGTCCGGCACGGCTCGCCATCATTTCTCGCGGCAAACCCAGCGACAGAAACGCTGCCAGCGGCTTCGCTCCCATGGCCGCTAGGTCGCTCAGTCCGCGCGCCAGCGCCCGGTGTCCCACCGACTCGGCCGGATGCCACTCCCGCCGAAAATGCCGCCCCTCCAGCGACAGGTCAGTCGTGACCAGCAGCTCGTGACCCTTCGGAAGCCGCAGGATCGCGCAGTCGTCCCCGATCCCCAACGCGACCCCCGCGCCCCCTCGCCTGCCCGCGCCTTCCCGAATCCTGTCAATCAGTTCCAGCTCGCCCATCGGCCGTTTCATCACGCCCAGCATACGCCGCAATCGGCAGATTTCCCCAGCGGCCCACCCTCCAAAAGCCCATGGCAGAGCGCTGCAACTTCCGGGCCATGAGGCAGGTATTTGGTTTGCCACCCCCTCCCCAGGCTGATAGTTTTAAACCAGTAAGTCCAAGAGGGATCTCAACAGGACATTCGGCAATATCAAATGAGCATTCGAGAACTTCATTTGCCACCCCTGAATCCCTCCGCGCCGTCCGGCCCGCTTATTGTGCGGAAACGGCCAATCCAGGACCCGGATTTCGGTGTTTGATCTCGAAGCGCTTTCATCTGAAGAAGCGGTATTACATCATCCTGGTCAGCCGGGATGAGTCCGGTTCCGTGCGCAAGCTTCCCGTCCCGCTTCATTACGCCTACGTCTTCGTAGCCGCCGCGGTCATCGGAACCTTCACCATCACCGGCCTCGCGGGCTCCTACTCCCGTATGCTCATCAAGACCGCCCGCTTCAACCAGCTTCGCAGCGACCGCGATAACCTGCAGCGCGACTACGCTGTCCTGCAAAGCAAGGAGCACGA
>JAICMT010000143.1 GCA_025929125.1 Acidobacteriaceae bacterium
GATGCGGCGGCAGCGGTAGTGGTGATGTCGGCCGAACGCGCAAAGGCGCTGGGGCTCGCGCCCCTGGCGACCATCCGCGCTCAGGCCACCAGCGGCATCGCACCGAAGTGGGTGATGCTCGCGCCAATCGAAGGCACCCGCAAAGTGCTGGAGAGAGCCGGCTGGACCGCGGACTCCGTGGACCTGTACGAGCTGAACGAAGCCTTCAGCGTGCAGGCCATGGCGGTGCGCGGTGAGCTGGGACTCGATCCGGAGCGGGTGAACGTGAACGGCGGCGCAGTCGCCATCGGCCATCCCATCGGCGCCTCGGGTGCGCGCATTCTGGTGACGCTGCTCTACGAAATGCAGCGCACAGGCGCTCGGCGCGGAGTGGCCGCGCTGTGTCTGGGCGGCGGCAACTCGGTGGCGTTAGCAGTCGAGAATACGAGTGGGAGCTGAACCATGAACTCACATGCATTCATGGAGTCGCTGAAAATGATCATGCCTCCGCCGGGACTCACGCCGCCGCTGGAGGCCTTGTGGTGGGATGCCAAGGGCGATTGGCCTCGCGCCCACGTCCTCGTGGACGCGCTGGAGACAAAAGAAGCCATGGCAGTGCATGCCTATCTCCACCGCAAGCAAGGCGACCAATCGAACGCCGACTACTGGTACCGCCGCGCGGGCGAGCAGTATCGCCGCACCTCTCTCGCAGAGGAGTGGAACGCGCTGGTTGCGGGTCTGGTGGGATAATCGGCGCGATACCGTCTGCCGGGAGCTGACTCAGGACTTTGAGATCGCGCCGAGTGCGGGAAGGGCGGCCGGCTTCGCCGCTTGCGGCCGTTCAAGCAGGCGCGCAATCAGATTGGCGATGGCAATCGAGAGTGTGGCGGATAGAAAGCCGCAGTAAAGCTGCCAACCCGGCGTGCTTGCGTAAACAACGAGCTGGTTGCGCACAATTGCGTTCAGCAGGAAGATCAGCAGCGAGCACTCGCCAATCCGGAACAGAAGAACGGAGTCGCGCACCAGACCGCGCACCTGGTCATACATCCAGAGCATGGCCAGCAGGCTTCCGAAGGCGGCAAAAGGAAATAGAGCGGCGTAGACGTTGCCGAGCAGCAGCACCGCAACTCCGGCGGCCGCTAGCGAGCCGTGAATGCGCACCGGATAACGCGCGGCGAGTATCCCGAGACAGATCGCAGGCATGGTGCCGATGGGCGTCGTGACCAGGTTGATGGTTCGGCTCGCCAGCAGCGGGTTCAAAACCCACGTAATCGCAAGGCCCACAGCCGCCATGCCCAGCAGACCTCGCCAGCCGAATCGTTTTGTGACCCAGCGCAGCCCGAACCAGAGGGCATACATCTGCATGATGTACGGGATGAACCACCAGGGCCCGATCGGCGGCAGATCCAACCCGATCAGCGTCGAGACTCCGAGCAGCGCCGCCACCAGACGCGGAAGAATACTGTGGACCATGCGGAAAGGCCCGGCAAAGACCATTGTGGCAAAAGCCCACGCCAAGATGATGAGCAGAAACGTCGGATAGAGCTTCCTGATCCTGCCCCACATGAACTCTGTCCAGGTGGCGGGACCGTCCCAGTGGCTTTTGGCCAGACCGTAGGCGGAGAGGAAGATGAAGACCTGAATGCCGAGAAATCCGAAGAACGAGAAGCAGGCCTGAATCGAGTGCGAAGGCAGGCTCGCCTCCTGAAGAAATACACGGTAGGCACCAGGATGAAAGACGAACTCGTTCTGGTGTGCCGGGCTGACGACGTGGAAGAAATTGTGCAGCGCGATCGCTACGATCGCCAGCCCCTTCAGGAGGGTCGAGTCGCGGTGATCCAGCTGCTGCAGGTTCGAGAGCTTCCGCATCGGCATCTGCTCGGGCCCGGGGTGGGCAGGTGCACCCGGAGCGGCTGGATTGGCCTGACAAAACTCACCGGGAGATCGATTCTATATGCGGAAACCGGGAGCTGAGCATCCCCTTTTTCGGTCAATGGTAACCAGCGAAAGAGTTACATCCGCCCGACACTACCGCGGCACTTGCTGGAGGTAGGCGATCAGATCCCGGCGCTCCTGCGCCCTGGGAACCCGGAAGTCCATGTCGCTGTTGGGAATAAAATCCTGGGGCTCGGTCAGCCACAGGTCCAGCGAGAGCCGGTCCCAGACCACATTGCTGGAGCGCAGCGCGGCCGAGTACGGGAAGCCGGGCACGGAGCCGATGTGGCGTCCGTATACCCCGGCCAGCGGCGGCCCCTCATGAGCCTTGGTGAGGGAATGGCAGCCCGTGCAGCGTTTCTCAAAGATGGCCCGGCCTCGAGCCGCGTCGGCAGGAGAGCCGGTTTGAGACGTGTCCTCCGGCATCGAGGAGGAACGCGCCCACGCAGTGAGCACTTGAAGATCGTGCGGCGTGATGCTCGCGTTCCAGTGGATGAGGCGGTACTGCGGCAGAGGCATGGCGCCGGAGCGGACCTGTGCCACCATCTTGGCGCGAAGCGTCTCCTGCTGCTCGGGGGTATAGCGGTTCCACGCGCTGAGGTTGAACTGCGCGCGTGCCTTCAGGATGTCGCGCTCCAGCAGCCAGGAGACAGGCGCGAAGTTCCGGTAGAGCGGCGCGTGCGGCGTCGAGGAGTGGCAGTCGGCGCACTTGGCATCGAGCAGGTTGCGGACTTCGGGCGGCATCGCGGTCTGCGGTGGAATGCGGGCCCACGCAGCGGCAGGCCGGGTGAGGCCCGCGTCCCCAAACGGGTGGACGCGAGCCAGCAGCAGGGATGGCGTGACCGTGAGCGCGAGCGCCCAGCTCGCCATGTGGGCGAGCCTCATCCCTTCTGCTCCAGCGAGGAGTCGACCACGGCCAGCGGTCCGCGGCGACCGATGTAATGCGCCTCGGTGATGCCCAGCACGCTCTTCAGCTGGCCCGCGGGAACCACCATGGGTCCGGCGCTTGGAGCCTTGCCCGGCGCAGGTTGCGGAAACGCCGTCGAAGCGGCGGTGTGAAACGAGAGATTGCCTTCTACCTTCTGCACAATCTGATGAATGTGCCCGTTGAGCACGGTGACCGAACCGAAGCGGCGCAAGTAAGAGAGCGCTTCGGCGCCATCGCGCGTACCCCAGCCCCAGTCCGGATACACCATCCAGAGCGGAATATGCGCGAAGACGACGATGGGCGTTGAGGAGGAGAGGCCAGCGACGTCTTTCTTCATCCAGGCGAGCTGGTCCGCGCCCAGTCCGCCCATCGCATCCACCTGCACGGAGTTGTTCAGTCCGATGAAGTGCACGCCTTTGTGGTCGAAGCTGTACCAGCCGCTTCCCACCGTCCCTTTGCCGAAGCGCTCGCGATAGAGCGCGCCATCGTCGGTGGCGGTGTCGTGCTCGCCGGGCACATAGTGGACCTGCTGGATGCGCGAGCCGCGGATGATCTGCTGTGCGGTGTCGAACTCGGATGCCTTCGCAGACTGGGTGATATCGCCGGTGTGCAGCATGAAGTCGGGCGCGGCGCGCAGAGCGTCGATCTTGTCGATCGCAAGCTTCAGCGTGCCGGCGACGTCCTGGTTGGCGGCCTTGTTGAAGCCGATGTGGCTATCGCTGATCTGCACGAAGCTGAAGCTGCTGCCTGCACCGTGCGCCGGCGTAGGCGCGGGTGAGGCGGCGAAGAGCTTTGACGTGGGTACGCCGCCGGCGAAGGTCCAGAGCAGGCCGGTGCCTGCCCACGCCATGCAGCCGAGGAAATTGCGGCGGTCGATGCCGTCGTTGTGTGCCGCAGGTGAATCGCTGGGCCCATCCTGGGGGTCGCGAGCGGTGCTAGGGGTATCATCCATTGTTGGTTCCTCCACCCACGTAAACTGCGGCGGCTCGGATTTATTCCATCGCGGTGGGAATAAATGTCAGCCCGATCTGTTTGCACAAGTGGAGGCGACGGAGTTTGCCGGAATGACGCTGTTGCCATGGAGGCGCGCGCCTCGCGAGGAGAGACCTGCGGGGCAGAGCTTCGAAGAACTTGCCATGCCGCTGCTGCCGGGTCTTTACAACCTGGCGCGCTGGCTGACGCGCGACGCCGTGGAGGCAGAGGACGTGGTCCAGGAGACACTGCTGAAGGCGCTGCGCGGCTTTGATGGATTTGCACCCGGAACCAACTTCAAGGCGTGGATCTTCCGCATCCTGCGCAATACCTTTCTCAGCTCCCGCAGCGGACTTGCCGCGACCCGGACAGTCGCGCTGGAGGAAGAGCTGGACGGAACGATGATCCCGGAGAGCGCGATCGACCGCGAAACGCCGGAGCTGAGCCTGCTGCGGCTGGCCGATCGCGAGGCGCTGGAGCAGGCACTGCGGCAACTTCCGCCGCCGCTGCTGGAAGTGGTGCTGCTGTGCGACGTGGAGGAGATGAAATATCGGGAGATCGCAGCGGTTCTGGAGATCCCGCTGGGCACGGTAATGTCGCGCATTGCGCGCGCGCGGGCCGCGCTGAGGATAAGTCTGGAAGCAGAGAACGCTCCGGGAAGGAAGGCAGCCAGATGAACGAGCACCTGAGCGCGGAGACGCTGAACGCAATCGTAGACGGCGAGCTGAACCCGCCGGAGCTGACGAGCGCCGAGGGACATCTTGCAGGCTGCCTGGAGTGCAGCTCACGCTGCCTCTCGCTCGGAATTCTGAAGCGGCGAGTCGCAGCTGCCGGTGCGAAGTATGAGCTTCCCTCCGGACTGGAGCAGCGGATGCGGCGCGAAATCGCGCCAGCGTCCCAACGCAGCGGATGGATGCCGTGGGCACTGGCGGCGGCGGTGCTGGCAGTCGCTGTGGCGTTGGTACCGCTCAGCCGGGAGCATGCGGCGAAATCGGCGCTCGTGGCCGAGGTGGTGGACCAGCATATTGCAGCCATGGCGGTCGACGCTCCGCCGGAAGTGGTGTCCTCAGACCGGCATACGGTCAAACCGTGGTTCCAGGGCCGGCTGCCCTTCAGCTTCAACCTGCCCCAGACGCTGCCTGCGGACGTCACCCTGGACGGAGCCAACCTAAGCTACGTGGAAGGGCGGCCGGTGGCACAACTGCTCTACCGGTTGGGCAAACACCGGGCGTCCGTGTTCGTGGCCCAGCGCGGCGGAGTGGCGGTTTCCGCCGCCGATCGGGCGGGATTCCACGTGGCCGGCTTCCGCACGGCGGATCTCGAAGCCGTCGGGGTCAGCGACGCCGAGCGGTCCCGCCTGGAGGAGCTGATGCAGGCGCTGAAGGCGGCGCAGTAGACAGGTCAGCCGGAATGAGCTATCGCTGCCGAGGTTTCGCAGGTACAATTGGGGGTATCGGCTTCGAAGGTTCACCGCAATTGATTTGGTCCCGCGACAGCGTCATCC
>JAICMT010000312.1 GCA_025929125.1 Acidobacteriaceae bacterium
AGGAGAGGCCGCTGACGAGCTGCCGATGGATCTGGCTCTCCGTAGTGCGGGCTCCGATGGCTCCCCAGGTGACCAGGTCGACGAAGTACTGCGGGGAGATGATGTCGAGGAACTCGGTCCCGGCGGGCACGCCCATCTCGGCGAGATCAAGGAGCAGGTGACGGGCGATGCGGAGGCCATCGTTGATCTTGTAGGTCTGGTCGAGGTGAGGATCGTTGATCAGGCCCTTCCATCCGATGGTGGTGCGGGGCTTCTCGAAGTAGACGCGCATGACGATGGCAAGCGAGTCGGAGAGCTCGTCGAGGACGGGCTTGAGGCGGCGGGCGTAGTCGCGTGCGGCGATGGGATCGTGGATGGAGCAGGGGCCGACCACGACCAGCAGGCGGGGATCGCGACCGGCGAGGATTTGGCCGACCTGGTTACGGGCGGCGACCACGGTGGCGGAGGCGGACTCCGTGATGGGGAGCTCTTCGTCGAGGAATACGGGCGGAAGGACGACCTTTGTCCATCGGATCCGCAGATCGTCTGTGCGATGTGGGGAATGCATGCTGGAAAACGGCGTCGCGGTCGAGCGGAGGCCTGACGGCTGGAAATCTGCTGCGCGGATCGGATCGCCTATGGGTTCAAGTGTATCAGGGCGGGGCAGAAAGTCAGATGGGGCTAGATTCCGTGAGTCCGGCTGACAGTTGGCGGCGTCATATATAGACTGGACGTTCAGTTTAGAGAGAGTGGCGCGAGGTGGATGCGCCGAATGAATGAATACCGCAACCCTGGAAATTTCTGAAAATACTGAGAAGCGAGTCCGGCGCGGGCGGCACCGCAGCCTGGAAGCCGAGTCGGCCATCCTGAAGGCGACCCTGTCGCTGCTGGAACAACAGCCGCTGCGGAAGGTGACCGCCGATGCGATTGCCCGGCGTGCCCGAGTGAGCAAGGCGACCATCTACAAGTGGTGGGCCAACAAGAGCTTAGTGGCGCTGGACGCGTACCTGGCGGGGATGACGGAACAGGTGCCGCTGCCGGATACCGGGTCAGCAGAGCGCGATTTTACCGAGCAGTTGAATGCGGTGATGACGTTTTTTACCTCGCCTGTGGGACGGCTGTTCTGTCAGTTCCTAGCGGAGGGTCAGAGCGATCCCAGGTTTCTGGAGCTGTTCCGGCAGCGTTTTCTGTACGCGCGGAGAGATACGGCGCGGATTATGTGGCGCCGGGGCGTGGACCGGGGAGACATCCGTGAGGAACTGGACTCGGACATGGTGCTGGACCTGATCTACGGCCCGATGATCTGGCGATTGCTGGCCGGACACGGAACGGTAGGCGAGCAGGATTCGGCGGCGGTGGTAGCGGCGATTTTTCAAGGCATCGGTAAAAGCAATTGTCCGCAGAGCACTGGTTGAGACCGCGGACGGAAGTGCAAACGGGATAGGAAACCTTTGAAGGATTGGCCGACGACGGGCCAATTGCGAACTGCAACAACTTTCCCTGGCCGCAGCCTTTGCAGGCTCAAGCGGACGCCCCAGAGGAGCTTCCATGTGGATTGTTCGTCTTGCGCTGAGGAGACCCTACACCTTCGTGGTGATGTCCCTGCTGCTCTTTGTGCTGGGGCCAGTGGTGGTGTTGCGCATGCCGGTGGATATCTTCCCGAACATCGATATCCCGGTGGTGTCCATTGTGTGGAACTACGCGGGGCTGTCTCCGCAGCAGTTGAGCGATCGCATTACCGGGCAGTTCGAGCGCGGAGTGACGACGACGGTGAACGACATCGACCACACCGAGTCGCAGACGCTGAACGGGGTTTCGGTGGTGAAGGTGTTCTTCCACCCCGGAGTGAACATCTCGCAAGCGGTGGCGCAGATTACATCGATTGCGCAGACGGGGCTGCGGCAGTATCCGCAGGGAACGAATCCGCCGCTGATTATTCAGTACAGCGCGTCCAGCGTTCCGGTGCTGCAGCTTGGGCTCTCCGGCCAGGGGATGACCGAGCAGCAACTGTTTGATGCGGGCGCGAACTTTATCCGGATCCAACTGGCGACGGTGCAGGGAGCGTCGATCCCATACCCGTATGGCGGCAAGCAGCGGCAGGTGGAAGTGGACATCGACACGCAGAAGCTGCAGGCGATGGGGCTTTCAGCGACCGATGTGGTGAATGCGGTTTCGGCGCAGAACATTATTCTGCCCGCTGGCGTAGCAAAGATGGGCCACATGGAATACCAGGTGGAGACCAACAGCGCGCCCCTGTCGGTGGCGGAGCTGAACAACCTGCCGATCAAGACGGTGAACGGCACCACGCTCTACATTCACGACATTGGGAATGTGCGGGACGGCTATCCGCCGCAGACGAATATCGTGCGGGTGGACGGGCAGCGGGCCTCGCTGCTGACGATTCTGAAGACGGGCAGCACGTCGACGCTGGACATTATTTCGCAGGTGAAGGCGAAGCTGCCGATCATTAAAGAGCAGGCGCCCCCTGCGCTGCAGATCAAGCCGACCGCGGACCAGTCGATTTTTGTGCGTGCTGCCATTGACGGGGTAGCGCGCGAGGCTTTGATTGCTGCCTGCCTGACGGCGGCGATGATCCTGATCTTCCTGGGGAGCTGGCGATCCACGCTGATTATTGCGGTGTCCATTCCGCTGGCGGTGATCTGCTCGTTGCTGGTGCTGGCCGCGTTGGGGCAGACGATCAACATCATGACGCTGGGCGGACTGGCGCTCGCGGTCGGAATCCTGGTGGACGACGCGACGGTGACGATTGAGAACATCGACCGCAACCTGGAAGAGGGCAAGGAGGTAGAGCGCGCGATCCTGGACGGCGCGGCACAGATTGCGGTTCCGGCGTTTGTTTCGACGCTGGCGATCTGCATCGTGTTCGTGCCCATGTTCTTTCTGAGCGGCGTGGCGAAATACCTGTTTGTGCCGCTTGCCGAGGCGGTGGTGTTCGCGATGCTGGCGTCGTATTTCCTCTCGCGAACCATTGTGCCGACCATGGCGAAGTACCTGCTGCGGGGGCACGAACACGATCGCGAGGAGCAGAGCAGGACGAACCGGAATCCGTTTGTGTGGGTTCAAAGGAAATTTGAGCGCTCCTTTGAGCGGCTGCGAGTCTGGTACCGGGGTGTGCTGGCACTTTGCCTTACGCGGCGAGGGATTTTCCTGACTGGAATGGTTGTCTTCTGGGTGGCGTCGTTGGTTGTGCTGTATCCGTGGCTGGGGCAGGATTTCTTCCCGACGGTGGACGGAGGTCAGTTCAAGCTGCATGTGCGCGCGCATACGGGGAC
>JAICMT010000250.1 GCA_025929125.1 Acidobacteriaceae bacterium
ACTTGATCCACCAGATGTCGCCCCGCAAGTAGGGCTTGCTGCTGCCGCGTTCTCCTTTGGGCATGTCGGGATTTTACTCGCTTTCCGGCTTATTCTGAGGTCCCGGTGGTGCTGGTACGTTGTCTAAACGCCTTGCCGGGGTGCCCGGTCGATCCAGCGGTCCAGCTCGCGGCGATCAAACCGTAGTTTCACGTCAATGCGCACACAAGGAATGTCGCCGGCGCAGGCCTTTTCACGGATGGCGTTCTCCGTCATGCCCAGGTAGCGGGCGGTGTCGTGCACGTCCATGAGCCGTTGCTGGCAGGCCAGTCCCATGCGCTGGAGCTTGAGGGCCACTGCTTCGGCGATGGCTTCGATGAGGATGTCGCCGGCGTTTGGTGCGAGAGGGTCTTCGGAATGCATGTGCGGCTCGGTGATCGGCTTAGGCATTGTTGTCGAGGGTGCTTCCGGAGAAATGCGAATTGAGGTAGTGTAACCGGGCGTTGCGCGGCCCTTTTACGGTGCGTATCTCGCCGGCCTGGAGGCCGACGGTCAGGTAGTTGCGGGCGCGTTGCCTCCCGAGGTGCTGCCCCAGCTTCTCGAACTCGGCGGTTTTGACGCCTGGGTTATTTCGTAGTAGCTCGTTAAGCTGCTCGGTGACCGTGCGGCTCACTGCGTTGGGTCGGGTGTCGCACGTGAAGTGGCCGTTGCGATAGTTGAGGACTAGTTCGCGGTCGATGGAGAAGCGGCTCTTGAATGCCTTGAGGACGATCTTCCCGAGCTCCCCCTCGCCGGTGTTGCGGATGTTGATTCCGACGTCGATTGCTCCCTTGAAGTCTGACGATCCGCGGTAGTCCTGGGCGGTCTCGGCCTTGCCGGTGTGGTGCAGGAGGACCACGGGCGCGCCCAGGTTTGCGATCCTCCTGAGCTGGCTCATGAATTCGCGAACCTCGTTGGCGCTGTTTTCATTTCCGTTCAGGAACGCGATCGCGGAATCAATGATCACCACTGGTTTTGGGGTTTGTTTGGTGACCCAGTCTGTGATCGTCGGGCATGCTGGCGCGGGGGCTTCGTTCTCGAGCCAGCTTCCCCAGACGATCAGCCCCCGCTCGTCGTTGATGCCCAAGCGCTCGAACCGCTCCTGCAGCACATCGATGCCGTTCTCCCGATCGAGCAGCAGTACTTGCCTCTGGGAGCAAAGTCGGCCTGCGAATTCGGTCCCGTTCGCGATGGCTGCAGCGAGCGCCGTGACCAGGGTGCTCTTTCCATGCCCGCTCTCCCCGCTGAACATCGTTACGGCCCCGCTGGCGATGAGCCCGGGAACAACGAATTCAATTCCACTTGAGTTGAATGAGCGAATCGGCGGGATTTTGCTGATGTCGACTCTGGAAGCTTGCTGTTCTTGACGCTGCGCGCGCGCGTTGCCCGGGTCTGCGGTATGGGTGCGAGTGTTGTCAGGCTCGAAGTGGTTTCGGTACTGGCGCCAGCCGTTCGCAGAACAGCTCTGGTGAAAACACTTGTATTGTAGTGCTCCGCTCGCGTACTGGATGAGGGCAGGCCCGGATTTGTCGTGTTCGGGATTGAACGGACACGCGGCGAGGGTCCATTTGCGGCCGCCGGCAGGGTGCGGTTCCGGTCCGTTTCTTATGCTGATGCCGTGCTTGGCTAGCCACCCGTCTACGTCGAGGTGGGGCCGGTCGCCGATATCCGTTGTGATGCTTTTGGCTGCGGGAGGCTTCTGCGGGGCGGCGGCCGCCAGTGCCTCAAGCAGATCGAGCGGCACGGGCTCCGCTCGCTCCGGCTCTTCGAGGATGGTTGCTAATCTGTGCGGCCGCTCTGTTGTGTCGTCGCCTTTGCGCGCTACGGTTCCGTAGAGTTTTGCGATGCGTGATCGATTGGCGGTGTTGAGATCAATTTTGATTGCGTCATCGTCGAACTGGGCTGCCAGTGCTGCGAGGCAGTCTTTGATCAGGGCGTCTCCTTCCGGTGTGAGCGGGAATGCAGGCGGCAATCGATAGAACAGATGAGCGCCGTTCCCGCTATTAGAAAAGATCGGGTCCGGGAAGCCGAGTTCTGCCAGGTGCTCCCTTATTCGCGTGGCTCGTGCGAGTGCTGTATCGTGTTCGTTGTTGCTTGCGGAGACGCCCGCCGGGAGTTGCACATCGGCGTCGATGAAGAGCCACCTGCGCTCGATGATGTCTGTGTCTTTGGTCGTTTGTTCCGCGCGTTTGATCCTGTTGTGGGCGCGGCCGAGTAGCTTGGGATCAATTTTGTTGATAACGAAATAGGTGCCCTTCACGTCTGGCGGGATGGCGCGTAGCGCGGCGCGAAGCTCCCGTTCAGAGGAGAGACAGAAGTATCCTGCGTCGGTCTGGTTGCCGGGGCGCAGGACTCGGATTTCAATGATGTCGTGTGCTCCGTGAAAAGCCTCCAGTGTGTGCAGGCACGCCTCGATGTTGGTCTTCGGGGTCTTTTGGTGTCCGGCGATTGCGGTGCCCGGCCAGCTCGCCGCGCTCATTGGGACCGTCCCAGCAACTTATCGATGGCGGCGAGCGCTAACACGCCGAAGCGGTCTAGCGCGTCGTCAGAGACGAAGTCAACGAGCGGTGTGTGGGCGGTGCTGCCGTCGCGCTTGGTCCAGGTCTTCGTTGGCAGGCCGATCCACCGGCTGCCGTCGCGCGCGTGCAGGCTGCACTCTCGGAGCCTCATTCCGCTCGGCAGTATGATTGTGAAGAAGCCCCGGAGTGTGTTCTTTTCGAGTGGCTTCCAGTCGCTTGCAATAAATTCTCGATGCCCGCCGGTTGCGACGGCGGGTGTCGCATTTTGCTGCATCAGCCGACCTCCAGGCTGTGTTCGGCGCTTGCGATCAGCCTCGCGACCGCATCGCGGCGGTATCTCACGCTGGTGCCGATTTTGATCCATGCGGGGGGCTGTCGTTGGCGCCGGCGCTTCCGGATTGTTGCGACTGACAAGCCGAGAAATTCTGCGACTTGGGTTTCGTTGAGGAGTGGTTCTTCCGGGTCTTGCTGCGCTTGGTCGTGTACTACCGTCGGCAGTGGAACCCCGCTGTCCGGAGGTTGCTTCGGCATTGGATCCTCGGCGGTGTGGGAGTGCGTCGATACAAAATTCGAATCGAGCAGTCGCGAAGGATTCGGCTTAGCAGCCTAGCCACAGTGCTGGACGGTGTCGGTGTCCACCTGGGTAACGTGCCGTTTGCGCTGGCCGCCAGCACGCTGCGTGCAACCGACTGTTATTGTGCCATTGGATAGTAACTGAGCGCAAGGGGTAGCGCCGGATATTGCTGCGTATGCGAAGCCGGTGGCGCGAGGTCGTGTGTTGGGCCGTTCGGTTCGTCCCGGGTGCCAGGCGTGTCGCTCTGGGAGTTCAGTTCGCCAGTTTGCCGCTCCTTAGGGGGGTAGCAAACTGGCAAACTGACCGGTCTCGCCGGTCTCGCCAGTTCTGCCGCGGGCTGATGGCAAACTGGCAAGTTGGGCCGAGTCTATCGTTTAGCGTTCTTGCTGACGGCTGAGCCTGCGCCCCCTGTTGAGCTTGCCGCTGAGGTCTCGGCCGGAGAGCTCCGTGGCGGGATTCGAAGCCTGCTCTTTTTCGCCGGAAGATGGCACGATTAGGTGTGCCCAGAACGTGCAGCGTTTGCAATCACAGGTCGCGTCAGGCGATTGAGGAAGGCTTGTTAGCCGGCGAAGCTTTCCGTAACATAGCGAAACGTTTCGGGATGTCTCCGACAGCGCTCTTTAGGCACAAGAGCGAACATCTTCTCCAATCGCTGCAGGCCTCTCAGGCAGCCGGCGAGGTGCTGCGGGCCGATGCGCTGGTCGATCACGTTAGGCAACTGCGCGCGCGGACAGAGGCTCTTTATGCAGACGCA
>JAICMT010000175.1 GCA_025929125.1 Acidobacteriaceae bacterium
GCTGGGCGGCGGCCTGGGTAAGAAGGCAGGCCTCGGCGATGTGGTTACGGCCGCGGTCAAGGAAGCCTCGCCGGATGGCACGGTCAAGAAGGGGAAGGTCGTCAAGGCGGTCATTGTGCGCACCCGCAAGGAGGCGCGCCGCCGCGACGGAACCTATATTCGCTTCGATCAGAACGCCGCCGTGGTCATCAACGATGCGATGGAACCGGTCGGGACCCGTGTGTTTGGCCCGGTGGCCCGAGAGCTGCGCGAGAAGAAGTTTCTGAAGATCGTCTCGCTGGCGCCGGAAGTTATCTAACTGCGGTGTCCGGTTCCTTGCTTGGAACTGGAACGCAAGAACCCGCCGGTGGAAACCGAGGCCCTAAGCCAGAAGCTTGGGGATAACAGCTAGGAGCTGTTTGTTATGGCAGGCATCAAGATCAAGCGCAACGACACCGTCGAGGTGATCGCAGGCAAGGATAAAGGCAAGCGCGGACGTGTACTGCGCGTGATGGCGGACAAGGACCGCGTACTGGTCGAGCACGTGATGATGATCAAGAAGCACGTGAAGCCGAACCCTCAGCGCAATATCCAGGGCGGCATCGCCGAGCAGGAGTCCCCGATCCATATCTCGAACGTGATGTTGGTGGACGGGGAAGGCAAGAAGACACGAGTTGGCAGCCGGCTTGAGGGCGAGCGCCGGGTGCGTGTCTCCAAGGCGAGCGGGAATGTGATCGCGGACAAGAAGAAGTAAGCAAGTTAGCAGAGCGTTTTTGGGTACTGAGTAGCAACGGAGCACCCCACGAATCGGTACACGGGCCCTGAGCCCACTCCGTAGACCGTGGAGAAAAGAGAGAACACCATGGCAGCACGATTCAAAGAAAAGTATGTAAGTGAGATTCGCCCGGCGATCGCGAAGGAACTGGGGATCGAGAACGCGATGGCGATTCCGCGGCTGGAGAAGATTGTCATCAACATGGGTCTGGGTGAAGCGACCCAGAACGTGAAGATTATCGACCCGCTGGTTGCCGACCTCGCAGCCATCAGTGGCCAGAAGCCGGTAACGACGAAGGCGAAGAAGTCGATCGCCGCCTTCAAGGTCCGCGAGGGCATGCCCATCGGCGCCATGGTGACGCTGCGCGGCGATAAGATGTACGAGTTTCTCGATCGCTTGATCACGGTGGCATTGCCCCGTGTCCGCGACTTCCGCGGCGTATCGTCGAAGAGCTTCGACGGCCGCGGCAACTATACGCTGGGTCTGCGCGACCAGCTCATCTTCGCCGAGATCGATTACGCGAAGGTGGACAAGATGAAGGGCATGAACGTCACCATCGTCACCACCGCTGTGGACGACAACGGAGCGCGCGCGCTGCTGAAGCACTTTGGCATGCCCTTCCGGGCCGGCGCCTAACCGCAAGTTTTGTAAGGATAGAGAGCACACACTATGGCAACTACTGCAAAGCGCGTCAAAGACGCAAAGAAGCCGAAGTTCAAGTCCCGCCAGCACAACCGCTGCCAGCTCTGCGGCCGTCCGCGCGCGTTTCTGCGCAAGTTCGGCGTCTGCCGCCTGTGCTTCCGCGGCCTTGCGCTCAAGGGCGAGATTCCGGGCGTCGTCAAATCAAGCTGGTAGCCTGCGGCTGCGGTGCCCTGTATACTTGAAGGGTTGTCGCAACCGTACCAACCTTCCAGAGACCTCATCCGCCCGGGATGCTGAAGTCTGGAGGAGCAATCTGATCCATCCGGGCCGAAGTGGCCCCTCACATCCGCAAGTTGCGAAATGTCTCCGTCTGGTTCTCGCTGCATCCCGCATGCGCCGAGCGAACGGGAGATGAAGGAGAATGAATGAACCTGACCGACCCGGTAGCCGATTTTCTAACGCGTATCCGCAATTCCATCCGCGCGCGTCATCAGAAGCTTGACATCCCTGCATCCCGGCTGAAGACCGAGATCGCCCGCATTCTCAAGGAAGAGGGCTACATCGCCAACTACAAGCCGACGGAAGAGGGTGGCCTGAAGGTGTTGCGCGTGTACCTCAAGTACGGTCCGAACAATGAGGCGGTCATCCGTGACCTGCAGCGTGTCTCCCGTCCTGGCTGCCGTGTATATGTGGGCCGTGATGAGATCCGCCGCGTGCAAGGCGGACTCGGTATTTCCATCATGACGACTCCGAAGGGCGTCATGACTGGCCGTCAGGCTCGGCGCGAAGGCGTCGGGGGCGAGATTCTCTGCGAAGTCTGGTAACCCGGTGCTCGGCCGCGGCAAACGCGGGCGCAGTATCGATTGCATTTTCTGGCGCTGTTGGTTGCGCCGCCTTGGACGAATGAAGGTTTAGCGGCTGCAGTGGAACTCGGACGCGGAAGCGCTGAGAGACTCGCAAGCCACCGAAGGATTTTGAAATGTCTCGTATTGGAAAGAAGCCTATTCCGCTGCCCGCCGGCGTCAAGTACACCGTGATTGAGAACGGCAACCAGGTTCTGGTCGAAGGGCCGAAGGGCAAGGTGACCGCCATGCTGCCCGGCGGCATCAAGCTGGTGCAGAAGGACGGTACCCTGATCGCCGAGCGCGAGAACGAGAAGCAGGCTGCGTTTCACGGGCTGGCGCGTGCTCTGGTCTACAACGCCGTCACCGGCGTGACCACCGGCTGGACCAAGGATCTCGACATCGTCGGGATCGGATATCGCGCTGAGATGAAGGGCAAGAGCACGGTCGTGTTCACGCTCGGCTTCTCGCATCCGATCGAGTTTCCTCTGCCAACCGGCATCGATGTTGCTATCGACCCGAAGCAGACGCACCTGACGATCTCGGGCATCGATCGCCAGAAGGTAGGCCAGGTCGCCGCCGACATGCGGTCGCTGCGCAAGCCTGATCCGTACAAGAACAAGGGTGTTCGCTATACGGGCGAGAAGCTGAAGAAGAAGGTTGGCAAGACGGGCGCGAAGTAAGCCGTAGCCCTGGATTTATAAACCGAACGTCGCCGGCACTCCTGCGACGCCCATAGGAAGGAAGAAACAATGTTGAAGCCACGCGAACGCAATGTCATCCGCAAGCGGGTCCACTCGCGCATCCGGGAGAAGATGTCGGGAACGGCCGAGCGTCCCCGCCTCAACGTCTACCGCTCGTTGAACCACATTTACACGCAGCTGATTGATGATCAGTCCGGCGTGACTCTGGTCTCGGCATCCAGCAAGGGCAAGAAGACCGAAGAGAAGGCCTACGGCGGGAACGTCGCCGCTGCGAAGCTGGTCGGCAAGCTGATCGCCGAGCGAGCGCAGGAGAAGGGCATCAAGCGGATTGTGTTCGACCGCGGCGGATACCTGTATCACGGCCGGGTGAAGGCACTGGCTGAAGCGGCTCGCGAGGCTGGACTGGAATTCTAGGTTGGTTTTTGGCGCGCCCGGAGCGGCGGCCGGAAAGTTGGAAGGAATATGGCACTGGCTAAAAAGAAGGTGGACGGCAACCGGATGAACCTCAAGGATGAGGTGGTTTCAATTAACCGCGTCACCAAGGTGGTTAAGGGCGGTAAGAATATGTCTTTTGCCGCGCTGGTTGTCGTGGGCGATCCCGCCGAGGGAGTGGTCGGCTATGGCTCGGGTAAGGCCAAGGAAGTTCCCCAGGCGATCCGCAAAGGCATTGAGGCGGCCAAGAAGAACCTGGTCCGCGTCAATCTGACACAGACCAGCATTCCGCACCAGGTCCTGGGCCGATTCGGCGCCGGTTCCGTGATGCTAAAGCCTGCCCCGGAAGGTACCGGCGTGATTGCCGGCAAGACCGTCCGCGCGGTGATGACCTCGGCAGGCGTGCAGAACGTGCTCACCAAGTCACTCGGCTCGGCTAACCCGCACAACGTCATCAAGGCGACGTTCGACGCGCTGATCCAGCTGCGAAACAAGGACGAGGTTGCCGCCCTGCGCGGCAAGACAGTGGAAGAACTGTAAGCAGCAGTTTTGGGCCGCTGCGTCGTGCAGCCGGTCGCTTTTAAATTCGGAGAAGAAAAATGGCAGCCGCAAACACAATCAAGCTTCAGTACTTCCGCTCGAAGATCTGCACCCCAGTGAAGCACAAACTGGTCATCAAAGGTCTGGGTTTCACGCGTCTCAACCAGGTGATCGAGCGCGAGGACTCGCCGTCCATTCGTGGCATGGTGGCGAAGGTGCCGCACCTGGTTCGCGTCGTCGAGTAGCCGCTGGCGGCCGGGTTCGCCAGCTTTATTTCAATGTCGTGCCCCGAGCGGGCTTCGGCAAATTACATGCGAGTCGGTTGAGAGCTGTTCAGGCTGCTTGCCGGCGTTATAGCGAGGAACTCAAATGGCAATTCGCAATTTATCCAATCTCCGGGCGCCCAAGAGGGCCAACGAGAACAAGAAACGTGTCGGGCGCGGCATGGGCTCGGGTATGGGCAAGACTTCAACCCGCGGCCATAAGGGCCAGGGCTCGCGCTCCGGCTCGTCGCTGATGCGCGGCTTTGAAGGCGGCCAGATGCCGCTGCACCGCCGTCTGCCCAAGCGCGGCTTCAACAACATCTTCCGTACCGAGTACACCGTGCTTGGCCTCGATCGGATTGCTGAGATACTCACGGAGCAGCCCGGCACTGAGTTCACGCTTGAGAAGATTGTTGCGCTGGGGCTGCTGCGGAAGAAGAACGGCCTGATCAAGGTTCTCAACAACGGCGCGATTTCCGGCCCCGTTACCATTCATGCGCACAAGTTCTCCAAGAGCGCCCAGGAAGCGATCGAAAAGGCCGGCGGCAAGGCTGTTCTGATCGGATAGTCTCGCCGGAGAATTTGTACGGCAAGGCTTCCGGTCTGCCGTACACTGACGA
>JAICMT010000090.1 GCA_025929125.1 Acidobacteriaceae bacterium
ACGCACCGCGCCTGCCGCCGTTCGAATCGCTTGCCTGCTGCCCGGCGCGGCTCTATGCTTCTTCCCATGAAGAAGATGGATCGCCGGCGCTTTCTCGTCGCCGGAGCTGCCGCAGCCGCTGGCCTCAAATCCTTCGCGCAGACACCCGCTGCCTCCGCGACGCAGCAGGCGCCTGCCACCTCCGCCTCGGTGCAGCCGGTGAAGATTGAGCTTCACGCCGAAGAGCGTGGCGTCACCGTACCGCAGAACTTCATCGGCGTCTCCTACGAAACCCAGCAGCTCTCCAATCCTCACTTCTTCTCGCCTGAGAACCGCGGGCTCATAGAGCAGTTCCGCGCGCTCTCGCCCAACGGCGTGCTGCGTCTGGGGGGCAATACCTCCGATTACGGCTTTTGGAAGCCCACTGCGGAGTCCAGGCCACCCAAGCGCAAGAAGCGGCCCAACAAGGTAGGCGATCCGAACCCGAACCTCTCCTACCCGGTTACGCCTGAGGCAGTCGAGAACCTTCGCGGCTTCCTCGACGCCACTGGCTGGACCTGCCTCTACGGCATCAACTTCGGGACGAACACGCCGGAGCTCGCCGCCGATGAGGCCACCTTCGTTGCCAAGACGCTCGGCCTGCAGCTCGAATATTTCCAGATCGGCAATGAGGCGGACCGTTTTGGTTCCACTATCCGCGATCCCCAGACCTGGAATGCGAACAAGTACTTCGACGAGTGGATCGTCTTCGCCAACGCCATCAAGGCTCGCGTGCCTACCGCGCGCTTCGGACTGCCCGATACCTCCGGCAACCCGGAGTGGTACGCCGTAGTCGTCGACCGGCTTCTTCAGATCCCAGGCCGAGACCGCCCGGACATCGCCGCGCTCACGCATCATTATTATTTTGGCGGCCCGCCCTCGAACCCCAAGGTCACGCTCGACGCCCTGCTGCAGCCTGATCCGCACGTCGACAAGCTCTACCAGGACGTCTCCGCCGCGGCCGCGCGTCTCGGCAAGACCGAACGCCGCGCGCTGCCGTATCGCATGACCGAAGGCAACACCTGCTATCGCGGCGGCAAGCCCGGCGTGTCCGATGTCTTCGGCGCGGCGCTGTGGGCCGCCGATTACCTGCTGAAGCTCGCCTCCTATGGCTACGCCGGAGCGAACCTGCACGGCGGGGAAGGCAACATGGTCGCCAACTCACTCGGGGGCACGTTGCCGGGCGAAGAGCTGATGCCCGACCGCAAGGTGCCGCACCCTCGCCCGTTCTACACACCCATTGCCGACATCGGCAAAGACTACGTGGCGGAGCCCGTCTCCTACGGCATGCGATTCGCCGGAGCCTTCGCCGACTCCACCTTCGTCAAGCTCGACTTCGATCCCGGCGGCGTGGACGCCACTGCATACGCTGCCCGGCTCGGCAGCGGTGAGGTCCTCGTGGCCATCATTAACAAGGATGCGAGTCGCGATCTCACGCTTGACCAGCCCACGTGGAAGCTCGACCGCACACTCACCGGGCCGTCGCTCACCGCGAACAGCGACGTGCGCTTCGGCCCGGCGGAAGGGTCGAAGGATAACCGAGTGCCTGCAGCCAGCGCCGCTATCTTCCGTGTGGGCTGAGTTGAGTTCAGCTCACTCCGAAGTCGCGGCTAAAGCACCGTAACGAAGCCCTTCTGGCTTGTACGGGAGCCTGTAACCATCTTCCACAGATCCCAAAGCAGCTTCACGACAGCAACCACCAGCGCGATCTGGAAGCCGAGATGGATCAGCGCGTTCAAGCCGGTCACATCCTTGAGAGACATCGCCGCAGGGGTTGTGCCCGGAACCAGATACGTTCGCACTCGCAGCATGATTACGAGGATGACCAATCCGCTCACCTGCACGATAACCTCAAGCGCGTTGTACCATCCCCTCGCGGTGTGCAGAAACACCATGGCTGTCTTCAACACCAGCTGCACTGCCAACAGAAAGATCATTTGCCAATAGACGATGTGCCAATCCGGAGTGAGCGTAAATGGCATCTGCCGCAAATACCCCAGCCGCGGGCCCAGTAGCATATAAGGAAGCGCCAGCAGCCATACGATTCCGACCGCAGCCATAACAGCATTGGCCACTCTGTTGACCAGCGACGGCTGTCTTCCTTGCGCGGGCTCCAGCTTGGGCAGTTCGTTTGGATTCCAGCCCTTCGAGAGATCGACCCGGTGGAAGTATCGTCCTTCCGCATATTCGAAGCAGGCAAAGCCCAGCGTAAGCACTGCCCAGAACGTTAAGATGACGCCGGGGAAGTGTCCCACTACAGCGCCCAGGTCCACGCCCTTTTCCCCCTGGGAGAACCATGTGATGCACTGCGTCGCTACGTAGATCAGCACAACGAAAGGGAAGCTCTTCTTCAACGCGAACCAGTAGATGGGGAACCATGCAGGCCCGATCAGATGCTGCTGCGGCAGATAGCGCGCGGCCACCAGTACGGGCCGGCCGTGCTTCTCCAGCACCTCGGCGGTCTCGTTTTCAGTGAGTGCGCGGCCCAGCTCTTCTTCGCGGCTCTCCATCTCCGCCAGCAGATTCTCCCGTAATTCGGCCAAAGTGTCGGCCTTGCTCCTGGCCGGCAGATACTCTCCTACGCTTTGCAAATACCGCTCGAGCAGGTCCATACCGTTACCTCTCCTTCTTCACGGCTTTCTCTTCTAGAATCCTGTGCAGCGAATCGTTAATTCCGTTCCACTCCGCCATCAGCAGCTCCAGCACCGCCGCTCCCTCGGAGGAAAGCCGGTAGAAGCGCTTGTTGCGCTTCTCCTCCTCCCGCCACTCGCTGGTCAGCAGTCCCTGCGTTTCCAGCCGGCGTAGCAGGGGATAGAGCGTGCTCTCCTCAATCGCCAGGCCCTGGTCGGCCAGCGCCTTGCGCAGCGTGTATCCGTAGTGCTCCACGCGCAGCTGGGCCAGCACCGCCAGAATCAGGCACCCGCGCCGCAGCTCCAGCCGGAGCGAGTCGAACAATTCGTTCTGAGAAGTTGGCTGCATGTACTGTACTTCACATACTGTATAACACACAGTGTGTGCCGTCAAGTAAAAATTGGACGAAATACCGACCTAAGAGGGTGTAGATTCTTCTCAGGAGACTGAAATGCACTCCATTGCGGGTCTGACAACTGTGTTTGCAGCCGTTTTTACTGGCGCGTTTGTCGCCATCTTTCTCGCCATCTTTTCATTGGGGGATCGCGGGAAAGCAGCGCAGGAACGGGCACACGCCCGCCGCATCGCAGACGCGAGTATGAATGCAAGACTCCTGAGACTCAACCTCTAATTCATCTCTAACAGCGGTGTTTGTAGACCGCCCCAAACGGTTCGCCGCGCGTTTCTCGCGTTCCTTGAGTCAGCGTTTGCGCCTCCACGGACAGAACCGGGCATGGCAACCCACAACACATTCACATAGCAGTCGCGGTCCGGCAGTTCTTTTGCCCAGCGGCCCCCATTGATTGCCACCGGTGCGGCTGCGGAAGACGCGCAGCTTGCCCTCGTCGTTCTGCAAGTAGCGTTGCATCCAATATCGCGCTTTGGACGATTGCTATTTAAGTGCGAGAATTTCGCGCACCCGGAGTGACCGTTGCCGCGTTATTGATGAAGAGCTTGGTAGTTGGCAACGTTACTACAAAAGAACAGACACGGCGGTGCGGAGCCATGCAGATGAGAGTTCGTTGGATCAATCGTGTGGCGATTGCGACGCTCGTCGGCTATGCGTGCGGCACAGTATCGGCACAGGATGTCACCAACAGCGGGGAAGCGAAGCGGCCGATGATGGCGAAGGATGCCGATCCAGATTGGGATGTAGTAACCGTTAAGCCGAACAATACGGGTGAGAAAAGAGACCGGATGTACGTCAAGGGGAGGCACGTGATCGTCGAGAACGATTCAGTGGAGGCGATGATAGTAACGGGCTTCAACGTGCAGAAGGACCAGATTGCGGGCGTACCGGATTGGGGGAAGACGGAGCACTGGAATGTCGACGGGGTACCGAATGTTGAGGGTCAACCGGACGTTGAGCAGTTCCAAAGCATGATCCGAAAAATGTTAGAGGAGCGGTTCGGGTTGAAACTGCACCGTGAACAGCGGGAAATGTCAGTATTCGCGTTGACGACAGTCAAAGGTGGTCCGAAGCTGACCGAAAATCTAAGCAATCCAAAAGGACTTCCAATCAGGGACGTTCGCGTAGGCAATGGACAGAGGACAGATATTTTTACGAATACGTCAATGTCTGACCTCGCATCAATGCTGCTGTTTTCTGTCGACAGGCCGATTGTGCAGAAAACCGGACTTAAGGGGCGGTATGACTTCAAATTGCAATGGACGATGGATGAGGCGCGTGCCGCGTCACCAGATGCACCCCCGGGATTGTTTACAGCGCTCCAGGAGCAGCTGGGGCTTAGGCTGCGGGCCACCAAAGCGGCGGTAGATGTGCTGACGGTAGATCAAGTACGGCGACCGGGCCCGAATTAACAGTCTTACCTTAGCTCAGCGTCTGCGCCTCTACCGACAACACTGCCGGCAGATCGCGGACAATCGCTTGCCACGTCTCGCCCGAGTCGGGCGACGCGTACACCTGGCCGCCGGTTGTCCCAAAGTAGATGCCGCAATCCTCCAGCCGGTCTACAGACATCGCATCCCGCAGCACGTTCACATAGCAGTCGCGGTCCGGCAGCCCTTTGCCCAGCGGCTCCCACTCATTGCCTCCGGTGCGGCTGCGGAAGACGCGCAGCTTGCCCTCGTGCACAAAATGTTCCGAGTCGCTCTTGATCGGCACCACGTAAATTGTTTCCGGCTGATGCGCATGCACGTCGATCACGAAGCCGAAATCGGTTGGCAGATCTCCCGAAACCTCGCGCCAGTTCTCGCCCGCATCGTCAGATCGCATCACGTCCCAGTGCTTTTGCATGAACAGCACGTCCGGCCGGCTCGGGTGCGCGGCAATGTGGTGCACGCAGTGTCCTACCGCAGCTTCCGGATCGGGGATGTACTGGGAGCGCAGCCCGCGGTTGATCGGCTTCCAGGTCGCGCCTCCATCGTCGGTGCGGAACGCCCCCGCCGCCGAAATCGCAATCACCATGCGTTTCGGATTCTTTGGATCGATCACCACCGTATGCAGGCACATGCCGCCCGCGCCCGGAGACCAAGCTGAACCCGTGGTATGCGTGCGCAGCCCGGCAAGCTCCGTCCAATTCTGCCCCGCGTCGGTGGAGTGGAACATTGCGGCGTCCTCCACGCCCGCGTACACCTCATCGGCGTTGGTCAGCGAGGGCTCGATGTGCCACACGCGCTTAAACTCCCACGGATGCGGCGTTCCGTCGTACCACTGGTGCGTGCCGGGGACGCCTTCGTAGGCAAACTTGTTTCCCACCGGCGCCCACGTCTTGCCACCGTCGTCGGAGCGCTGCACCACCTGTCCGAACCAGCCGGACGATTGCGATGCATAGATGCGGTTCGGATCCAACGGTGAGCCCTTCATGTGATAAATCTCCCACCCCGCAAAGTGAGGGCCCTCGATCTTCCAGTCACTGCGCTTCCCATCGGAAGTAATCACAAAAGCGCCCTTACGCGTGCCCACAAGCAACCGAACTTGCGCCATGCCATCTCCTCTGCTGCTTTGAAGTTGATCTGCCCGCTCGGGCCAAGCTACCAAGCCACGGCCAGCGCCGCAACTACCGTGCGTGCTTCTACACTTAGGCAGTGCTGTCGCGCTTGCGTACGGTTCGTGCTGCCTCTTCAATCCTTTCTAGCGATTCCTCCGACAGCAATCGGTATTGGACAGAGTGCCGATGCGTGATAACGGCGGAAGCCACGGAATCCAGCATCAGTATGTCCATGCAGCAAAGATCCGAAACCGAAACGGCCTCCCCGACCTCTTCCATCTCGGGTACGGCTGCTGCCGACCGCATGGGGGCCGCTGTCCTCAAGATGTTCCTTGGTCTGTACTCACTCGCGCTGAAGCGTCGCAGCGTAAATTGATTGCAGTTGCTGTCATCTCTCTTCATGAGAAATAGGTGAATCGTATGGCGGCTCTTAAGCAACGGAGCGACCATGCCGGCAACGGTCTTCAGCCCGGCCGCGGATACAGACACCAGCCCGATCATGGATGGCTCCAACAAACCGGAGATCGCATCGAGGAGAGCCTTCAGGGGTGAGTAATGGACGGCGACAGTTTGCGTTCGATCTGCTGCACCGCCGCAAAGATTCTCGGCAATATACCCGGGTGCAATTACGAGAGCTCCGATACGAAGAGAGGGGCTATGCTGCAGCCTGGCGATGCTGCATATTTCCGGGGCAAAACCTACTCGTTCGTGAATCTCCTGCCGCATGATCTCGCCCAGGCCGGCCTCAGGCTCAACCAGCAGTAGATGGTCGGGTGGCTTTTCCAACAGGCGGCTGCGAAGGCGGTCCGCGAGTTGCCGAAGCGAATAGCCATTCTGCAGAGCAAGCCCGATCGTGTGATCGATCAACTGGTCGAGACTGCGGCCGGAAAACACCCCGCCGGCTTGTTCTCTGCGTTCAATGACCCTGTGATGAGAACCCGGTCGCTCCACGAGCCAGCCGCCGCTCGCGAGGCTGGAATAGACCTTACTCACAGTATTCAGAGACAAGCCTAG
>JAICMT010000336.1 GCA_025929125.1 Acidobacteriaceae bacterium
ACTTGATCCACCAGATGTCGCCCCGCAAGTAGGGCTTGCTGCTGCCGCGTTCTCCTTTGGGCATGTCGGGATTTTACTCGCTTTCCGGCTTATTCTGAGGTCCCGGTGGTGCTGGTACGTTGTCTAAACGCCTTGCCGGGGGGCCCGGTCGATCCAGCGGTCCAGCTCGCGGCGATCAAACCGTAGTTTCACGTCAATGCGCACACAAGGAATGTCGCCGGCACTGGCCTTTTCGCGGATGGCGTTCTCCGTCATGCCCAGGTAACGGGCGGTGTCGTGCACGTCCATGAGGCGTTGCTGCGTACCCGCCATGCGTTCGAGTTTGAGTGCGACCGCGTTTGCGATGGCTTCGATGAGGATGTCGCCGGCGTTTGGTGTGAGAGGGTCGTCCGGATTCCGGCGCGGCTCGGGTGCGATGCCGTTGGGGCCCTTAGGAAAGGGAATCATGCGCCTCGCTTCAGCCTTTCTTTCGAGCGCCAGAAGGCTTCAGCGCACTCGCGCGGGATACCGCGCTGCCGGGCTAGATCCGCCAGTTCTCCACAGGTCGCCGCGCGGAGCTGCGCGAGTTGTGAATAGAAGCTTCTCTGGAAGGATGTCAAGGATGTCGCTGTATCGGACGTGTCCTCGTCCTCCTGCCGCGTGGTAGCAGGGGCAATGTTTTGGATTTGCGCCGGAGCGGCACCATCAAAACCTACGGAACTGGGTTGCGATGGTTTTGTAGCCTTGGCTCCGGAGCGTTTCAGGAATATTGGGGCTCCCGGTTTCCAGTCCAGCCAGCGGTTGCTGTTCATTTCCAGACCCTCGGATTGACCTCGTAGCGCGCGGAGGGCCGCCCGCCCAGCGGGCCTGATTCGCTCTCCAGTGCGCGGAGCCATTTCGCGTCGTCGAGAACCTCGGCAGCTTGTTTTACGCTCTCGGGTGTGTCCAGTCCGCTCCAATTCTTCAGGTAGACGTCACGACAGGAGAAGGGGCCGTCCGCTCCGACCTTTCGTTGTTTGATTTTTTGCGCGAGTTCTCTGGCGGCGCGTAGTTGCGGCGTGGTGATGCAGGAGTAAACTCGCCTCGCATGCGACGCCAGGTATTCACACCATTGCGCGGCGAGCTGAGCGTGCTTGAGCGAGATGCTATTTGAGCAGCCGGCTGAATCAGCGAGTTCGAATAGAAGTGCCAGGGTCGGCATGAGCGAGCGGTATTTGCTGAGGTGCGAGACGAGAGCCGGGTGAAGGTCGTCTCCGCGCACCTTGAATTCCAGGCCTGCTAGCCAATCGGCGAATAGTTCCTGTGCTTCGCTTTCGAAATGCAGGGACACTGGCCGTTCCGCGTCCAAGCGCACCAATGTTTCGAATACGGCCTCGGCCTGCTGCTCCGCGCCGGTGTCCGGCAGTCGATCGACGTAGCGCCACTCGCGTGGCGGATCGGGCCAGACTAATAGCTGAAACCGCTGTATCAGTCCGTCGTTTCCTGGGCCGTCCTCCAATGCTTCGGCCAGGTAGGATCGAAGCCGGCCGGGCTGGATGCCACCCAGCATGGACATGCAACAGGCGTCCACGTGGACCGTCCCTCGCCCGATGCGGTCGATGGTGTGTCCCGTGTCGCCGTTCCATGCCTGAAGGGCGAACGCGCGCTCCCCTTCGCGGCCGACCTTATCAAGTTGGCTGAACCATCCGGTGAGCTCGTCGCGCACCACTAGGATGCCCGCCGGGTTCACGGCCATCGTCTGATGCAGAGCCTCGAATGTTGCGTCGTTGACGATCAGTCGCCGCAGATGCGGCTCGTCGGGTCCGCCCTCGGGGTGTGCCGGAGCTGCTCTTCCTTGTTTTGCCGCGGCCTTGAACTGGTCTTTCCATGCTGCGCACCGCAACTCAAATTCTTCGTTTGATCGGTGGTATGCGCGTAGGGCTTCTTTGTGTTCCTGCCACCATGCGTCCTGGATCCGAGTGAGCGGCCGGGTGATTGCCTGTATCGTCGGCGACTTCAAAAACCCCGGCGCCGCGATGATGGCGCCCCAGAGATTGGGTACCACGAGCCAACTGGTGTCGTTCGCCTTCGGCTGGATTCGGGCCCGGCGATTCACCGCGCCTGCCAAGCTGAGAACGATCACGGCTGCGGGGTAGTCGATGGGGATTTGCATGCGCTCCGCCACATCGCGAACGAGTGCGCGAAACGAGCTGGGTAGCAGATCCTCGTGCATCGTGTCGACAGGTGGCAGCTCGCTCTGCAGCGGCAAGGGCTCCGGCCATTCTTCGCTTGTGTGGTCCGCTCGCCCGCCCAGAACCCGCTCCACCTCGGACACAATATGGGCCGCTGCGCCTCTCATGCGGCGACCTCCCCGGCCCGCATGGACACGATGCTGCGCGCCATGGATAGCTGCATCTCTCGCGTCTCCGCGATACAGCCCGCCACCAGTTTCGGCCGGCTCCGCTTTAACTCGCGTGCATGCCCGGCCGCCTCGTACGGCGTCCATGTGTTTGCCTGGGCGAGTAATTGCGTAAGCTCTTTAATCCGCGTCTCGTTCTTGTCGGTTAGCAGGTCATCCCAGAGACAGTCCTTGAGCAGGGTGAGTGATCGTTCCAGGTTCCATCGGAGGCCTACTCTGAACAGCTCGGCCTGTGCCAGTTCATCTTGGCCGAAGCGGGGTCGTTGAGGAGAGGCGTAGCGGTCCAGCAGGTCGCGCCCGATGATATCCGAGATTGCCCGGCACGCAGATCTGAAATCTGTATCGAGGCATCTCTGAACGAGGGCGATGCAGTCGCCGCCCTCGGCTGTGACGTGGTCGTACCAGACTCCGCGTTGCGCGTCGATCGCGAGAGCTGTCGGGTTATTGCCGCCGCGATAGGCGGCAGGCCCTCGCCATTGGCCGCGCGAATCCGGTCGGAAGCCGCGAATAAAGTGCGCAAAGACGAGCGCGGAATCATTCGGCGGTAGTGTGAGGTCGCTATTCCCAGTCATCGGGCGCTATTGAGCCCCTGGTCTGGCTGCGCATGAGTCCAGCCACGCTGCTACGTCACGCCTCCGGAACCTGATATGTCGTCCGACAAGAAGAAAGCCCGGTCCGGTGCCGAGCCTTTTTCGGCGGCGGTGTGTCATGACAGACTCGCCCGTGATTCT
>JAICMT010000512.1 GCA_025929125.1 Acidobacteriaceae bacterium
CACCACTTCGCCAAGGACGATGCTGAGGCATCTGCTGTCTCAGTGAAAGCTGGGACCGACCTGGACTGCGGGAGGACATTCAATGCCCTGGTCGATGCGGTTCATCGCAATCTGCTGACCACGCAGGAGCTCGACGAGGCGGTGGTCCGGCTGTTTACCGCGCGCATGCGCCTGGGCATGTTCGATCCGCCGGAGCGGGTGCCGTTCTCGAAGCTGACGATCGCGGACGACGCCACGCCAGCGCACGCCGAGGTTGCACTGGAAGCAGCGCGGAAGTCGATTGTGCTGCTGAGCAACAAGCGCAACACTTTGCCGCTGAAATCCGGCGCACGCATTGCGGTGGTAGGGCCGACGGCGGAGCTGATCCAGATTCTGGAGGGCAATTACAACGGGACGGCGCTGGCGCCGGTGCTCCCGCTGACCGGCATCCGGAAGCAGTTCGGAGCAGAGAAGGTGACGTACTCCGCGGGCTCCGCACTGGCGGAAGGGTTTCTTTCACCGATTCCCTCGAGCGTGTTGCATCCCGCTGCGGACAGCAAGGAGAACGGACTGCGCGGCGAGTACTTCGACAATACGAACTTTCAAGGCCAGCCCAAGCTGACGCGCGTCGATCCGCTGCTCGACTTTGACTGGGACCACGTCTCACCCGCGCCGGGAATGCAGAAGCTGGGCTGGTCCGCGCGCTGGACGGGAGTCATTACGCCTCCGGGAGCGGGGCACTATGAGTTCAGCTTCAAGATGGCGCGGCCTCCACGTCAGGCCAGAAACGCGATGGACCAGACAGGCGAGGGGCCTTTGGGTGGAAGCACTGCTGTGGTAGCGCATCCGCTGCGAATCTTCATTGACGACAAGCAGGTGTTCGATATCACGGAAGGGAAGCCACGGTTCGAGCTCGACTTTGCCGATGCGCGGCCGCACTCGCTGCGCGTGGAGTATGTGAGGACGGCGCAGGACCGGAATGTTTCAATGCAGTGGCTCCCGCCGGCACAGCCGCTGCTGGATGCGGCGGTTGAATCGGCGAAACAGGCGGACGTGGTGGTTGCGTTTGTCGGGCTCTCGCCGGACCTGGAAGGGGAAGAGATGAGCGTTCGTGTCGCCGGATTCGACGGCGGCGACCGGACGGAGATCGGGTTGCCCCAGGTGCAGGAGAATCTGCTGCAGGCGATGAAAGCGACGGGCAAGCCGCTGGTGGTAGTGCTGACTTCCGGCAGCGCCCTTGCTGCGAACTGGGCGAATGAGAACGCAGATGCGGTTCTGGAGGCATGGTACTCCGGCCAGGCGGGCGGCCAGGCGATTGCGGAAACGCTCGCAGGACGCAACAACCCCTCAGGCCGGCTGCCGGTCACGTTCTATCGCGACCTCAAGGACCTGCCGCCGTTTACGGATTACTCCATGAAGAACCGAACCTACCGATACTTCAACGGGGAGGTTCTGTATCCGTTCGGCTACGGCCTCAGCTACACCAATTTCGCTTATCGCGACGCGCGCCCCGGTGCCACGGCCGTTCGTGCTGGATCGCCCGTCAAGGCTTCCGTAGAGGTGCGTAACAGCGGCAAAGTCGCCGGAGAGGAAGTGGTGGAGCTGTATGTCGCCGCTCCGGGCGATGCAGGCGTAGAGCACCCCACGCTGGCCGGATTCAC
>JAICMT010000366.1 GCA_025929125.1 Acidobacteriaceae bacterium
CGGTCCCACGTCAATTGCAGATCAAATTTGCCGGTTAGGGACGTCGCATTCGTTACCGGCCGGTGCAATACCCCTTGCGATAGCGCGTCGGCAAACTGATCCATAGTGATTGCGGTGGCGCGCAGCTTTTCATCATCGATCACCATGCCAGGCTTGTCGATGTCGTCTTTCTGCATGCCTTTCGGGCCCGTCTTGATGGCCGTGAGAAGATAGCCCGGAATAGCCTTTCTTTCGTGCCGAATCTTCAACTGGAATCGCTCTTCCAGCAGTCGCTGCATCATCTCCTTTTGGATCTGCCGCGCCACAACGGGTGATAGCTTGGGATCGACGGGCGTATCTGCTTTCGCAGTTATGTCGAAACGTCGCGACGTAATCCAGGAGGGTCCTCCAGAGAGTTGATCCTCACTCAGCCCATAGGCAAGGCTGATAAGCCTTGCGAGCGTTACATTCCTCGCCGCCAGACGCTGGCTGTCGAGGCTCACTGACGAGGCATTTCCCGCATCAGGATTGCTGGTTCGAACGGTGGACACATCGAATCGGCGTTGAGCGGCCACTGCCTGAGCGCGGGTGCAGCATGGGACGCAGATGGTCAGAATCGCGGTACACACAGCGACTCGCACATTTCCGGGAGGTGAGTTCATTATGGTTCTCCGGATATGAATCAGAGAAGCACTCTTAGCTACGCGGATGTCAGGTCAACGGTTCCATAAAACCTGGACGCGGCTCGGCTAACCGGCTAAACCGAGTTGGAGAGCTTCGCGGAAGCGCGGAGACTCATCCCGAGTGAGCCCAGTCCGCCCAGCCTGGCAGGGCCCTCTTCTGCGCCGCACCGACCTGCTGTGGACGATCACCTCGGAAGCCATAGAGACGTTCGAAAGCACGTACGAAACGCAACCTGCCGGTGTCGCGTAACGCGCAGCCGGCGGGCGAAGGCGGCTTATGCCCAGTAGCTGCGGTCGAGGGTGCGGTACTGGATGGCTTCGGCGATGTGCTGCACGGAGATGTGCGGCTCGGCGGCGAGGTCGGCGATGGTGCGGGCGACCTTGAGGATGCGGTCGTGGGCGCGGGCGGAGAGGCCCTGCTGCTGCATGGCGCGCTCGAGGATGCGCTCGGCGTCGGCGGAGAGCTCGCAGTGCTGGCGGATCTGCTGGGTCGACATCTGCGCGTTCGAGAAGATGCTGCGACGAGCGCGCGACGCGGCGCTCTGCTGGCTGTCTGCTCCGGAGGCATTTCCGTTGGTGTGAGCCGCTGACCCGTTAGGACTGGCGGCGACGCCAAAGCGCTCGTGCTGAATGGTGCGGGCAGCGAGCACGCGCTGACGAATCTCCGCCGAGCCCTCGGACGACGCTCCTCCGCGCAGCTCCTTGTATTGCACCGCCGGCACCTCGATGTGGATGTCGATGCGGTCGAGCAGCGGGCCGGAGACGCGAGAGACGTAGCGTTGGATCATCGGCGGAGTGCACATGCAATCGCGCGACTTGTCATTGAAGTAGCCGCAGGGGCAGGGATTCATGGCGGCGGCCAGCATGAAGCGCGCGGGGAACGAGAGCGACATAGCGGCGCGCGAGATGGTGACGTTGCCGTCTTCAAGCGGCTGGCGCAGGACTTCGAGCACGTTGCGGGGAAACTCGGGCAGCTCATCCAGAAACAGCAGGCCATTGTGCGCCAGCGAGACCTCGCCGGGCCGCGGAATCATGCCGCCGCCAATCAGACCCGCGTCGGAGATGGTGTGGTGCGGCGAGCGGAAAGGCCGATGGGTGACCAGGCCGCGGTGCGCGTCCAGCACTCCGGCGACGGAGTGAATCTTGGTGGTCTCAAGCGCTTCTTCAAAGCGCAGCGGCGCCAGGATGGAGGGCAGCCGCTTGGCGAGCATGGTTTTGCCGGAACCCGGAGGTCCGATCATCAGGATGTTGTGTCCGCCGGCGGCTGCGACCTCGAGCGCGCGCTTGGCAGTGTGCTGGCCGCGAACGTCCTTGAAGTCGAACGGGAAGTGCTCCAACTCGTTCAGCAGGTCCGCGGACTTCACCTGCAGCGGCTGTGCGGCGATGGAGCCGAGCGCGGCGGAGTTGAGCAGCTCGCGCACCTCCAGCAGCGATTGCACCGGGTAGACGTTGACGCCTTCCACCACAGCCGCCTCGCGCGCGTTGGAGGCGGGGATGACCAGATTGCGAACGCCATTCGCGCGTGCGGCGATGGCGATGGGCAGCATGCCCTGCACGGCGCGTAGCGAGCCATCGAGACCGAGTTCGCCGATCAGCAGAAAGTCAGAGAGGTCCTTCACCTGCAGGCCGCCGTAGGCGCCGAGGATGCCGATGGCGATGGGGAGGTCGAAGCCGGAGCCTTCTTTTTTGATGTCAGCGGGCGCGAGGTTGATGGTGATACGGGTCGGCGGCAGATCGAAGCCGGAGTTGCGGATGGCGGAGCGGACGCGATCGCGTGATTCGCGCACGGCTGCATCGGGAAGGCCTACGGTGGAGAACTGCTCCTGATCGTGCTTGACGCCGGAGAAGTCGACTTCGACATCGATGAGATTGGCGTCGATGCCATAGACGGCTGCACTGCGGGTTTTGAAGAGCATGGGCCGATTTCTCTGCTGCGCGGAATGGGATGAGGATAGCACCTGAGGCGCGGAGCGCAGATAGGATTCCGCGTCCGGGATGCGCGTCTGCCAACTCCTAGCGCATGCCATCGAGCAGCGCGGGAGACTTACGGCTCCACTCGGCTTCGAACAGCGGCCCGACCGACGCGGAGCGGGCAAGCGGGAGCAGCCGATCGAGGCTGTCTTCGAACTCAATGCGGACGAAGGCCTTGCCGAACCAGGTGAGGTCGGCGATGCGCGGATAGTTGCCGCTGCCGACGACGCTGCCGAAGTCCAGAAACACATGCTGCTTGTAGAACGGCGTCGA
>JAICMT010000159.1 GCA_025929125.1 Acidobacteriaceae bacterium
ACCTACGCGCGAATTAAGTCCGGGGAGGACGGGATGGCACCTGAAGTCTCAGCACCTGAGCTGGAAACTACCGGCTACGTCCAGCCGGACACCTCGGCTGGGCCCGAGCCGGGAGATGTGATCGTCACGTACGACCTGTGCAAGGTGTACGAGATGGGCGATCAGCAGGTGAACGCCCTGTGCGGCATCAACCTTCGGGTACGCCACAACGAGTACGTTGCCATTATGGGTCCGTCGGGCTCGGGCAAATCGACGCTGATGAACCTGATCGGCTGCCTCGACTCGCCTACCCGCGGACGCTATTGGCTGAATGGCCATGACGTCTCCTCGCTGAACGACGACGAGTTGGCGCGTATCCGCAACAAAGAGATCGGCTTCGTCTTCCAGACGTTCAATCTGCTGGCTCGAGCAACGGCGCTGCACAATGTAGAGCTGCCGCTGATCTACAACGGCACGCCGGCGGAGGAGCGGATTGCTCGTGCAAAGGAAGTGCTGGAATCGGTGAAACTGGGCTCACGCATGACGCACAAACCGAACGAACTCTCGGGCGGCCAGCGGCAGCGTGTGGCAATCGCGCGGGCATTGGTGAACCGGCCCTCCATCATCCTTGCGGACGAGCCCACCGGAAATCTGGATTCGAAGACCGGCGACGAGATTATGGCCTTGTTTGATGAGCTGCACGCTCAAGGCAACACGATCGTGCTGGTCACACACGAGCCAGACATCGCAGAATTCGCGCACCGCGTGGTTACGATCCGCGATGGCGCGATCTACTCGGATCATGCTTCGAGCCGCAAGGGCGGGGCGTCATCCTCGAAGCAGCCCCACGCCGAGGCGTAACCGCTTCGCTGCTTGCTGGACTGTTTGTGGCTAGAGCCGCTTGAGGTACTGCTTAGCCTGTTCGAGCTCCGGAAACAGCCGCTCCTCCTCCTGGAACGCCCTCGAGTGCACGCAACGACGCCCAGCCTTCACGCGGACGGGATGTTTGAGGTGCAGCATCTCGTGATATAGCAGGTACTCGATCGCACAGCGAGGGGTGTCGGCGCGGTCGAAGACGCGGCTGACCACGATCGTGTTATGCGCTGCGTCATAGTGGCCCAGCATGCGCCGGGCGTGGTGGGCGCTCCAAGTTAGGGTGGGCCGACCGAGCAGCCCGTGGAAAAAGCGCCGGTTGAGGCTCTCAAACACTTCGTCCAGATCGTAGTAATGTCCCTTAGCTGTGAGGATTGTCTTGCGCCCGCGGGTCTGACGGATGAGCTCGGCCTGCCGCGCGACGGGTTCGGAGGAGACGTGACGGCGGTAGCGGTCGGAATGGGTGCGAGCAATGGGTTTGCGATAGAGCTTGGCAAGCAGGATATGAGCGATGGCATGATGCACAGACTCAGGCGCGTGCTCCAGGAGATCGGAGAGCCGAACGTGCAGGCTTCCTTCGCGCAGGCGGATGGTGGTGTTAAGCGAAGTGAAGCGGCGGAACCGGATGTCGAGCGCGGGCATCGGCGCTCGTGGACGGAGTTCGCGATACTCCTGCTGGAAGATGGAAATGAGTGCTTCAGAAACCACTGGCTTCAGATTAAATGAGACGAGGCAACCGCGCTCGATGGCATTACGGAGCGTGGGGCTTCTCCGGCTGTCTGGAGGCGATCTTCTGCTCCTGCGAGCCTGGCTTCGATGCGGTCTCTTCCGCGGGATGCGGAATATGCCCTTCCTGCAGCTTGACCAGCTCATGCTGAGCGATGCGGGTTGGCCCCAGAACGGCGACCTTGGGCAGAGGGCCGCGAACCATGGCGACCTCGTCGCACGCATATAGGCGCGGGCAAGCCTGGCAATCCTTGTAGATTTTGTCGGGCAGCGTCGTACGGTCTGCTACCCGGAAGCCAAAGTGAAAAAAGAAGTCCGGGATCCGGGTGAACAGGCATACGGCCACCACGCCTTGCTCTTCGGCTTCCTCGAGCAGCGCGCGGAGAAGGCGTCCTCCGGCTCCCTGCCCTTTTGCTTCGGGCTTGACGACAATGGAGCGGACCTCCGCGAGGTGAGGCCCGTACAGATGCAGCGCACCGCAACCGAGGAAGACTCTCGCCTCCGATTCGGCGATGTGGAAGTCGCGCACGTTCTCGCAGATTTCGGCGTAGCTGCGTCGCAGCAGGGTGCCGTCCCCGGAAAGCGAGTTCACCAGCTCAAAAATATTCACCGCATCCTGCAGCCGGGCCTGGCGCACGGAGGCTCCGCCCACACGGGCGCGGGTCGAGGCTGTCGATTCGCTGGCGGCGAGCAGCGAGGCAGGACTAGTCATTCAGGTATTGTCCCCCAATCGGGCTCGCGCCGCAGCAACCGCCGAGGCCACACGAACCCGGGCAGTACCTCCGGCGACATCGTGGCAGTCGAGGGTCGCCTCAAGGGTGATCGCGTCGAAGAAATCGTCAGCAAAGACATCGGACAGCGTGCGCAGCTCCTCAAGCTTTAGATGATTCAACTCGCGCCTGGTTTCGAGGCCGAGACGTACCGCATTACCGACGATCTCATGCGCTTTACGGAAAGGCACTCCCTTGTTCGAAAGGTAAGTCGCGGCTGCCATCGCGTTGAGGTAGCCCGTGGTGGCGGCCTGATGCATGCGGTCGAGTCGGAAGCACAGCGCGGCGGTGAAATCCGGCAGAATTGCCAGCATTCCGGCCAGGGTGCCGGCTGCGTCAAAGACCTGCTCCTGGCCTTCCTGGAGATCTTTGTTATAGGCAAGCGGCAGCCCTTTGAGCAACATGGCCAACGCAGTTGCCGTGCCAAGCAGCCTGCCGCACTTGCCTCGGAGAAGCTCCGTGAAATCGGGGTTCTTCTTCTGGGGCATGGCGCTGGAGCCGGTGGAGAACGCCTCTGGCAGATCGACGAACCCGAACTCCGCAGTGGAGTAAAGCGTGATCTCCTCAGCGAAGCGGGAGATGTGCAGGCCAAGCGTTGCTGCTGCCTGGGTAAAGTCGAGCATGAAATCCCGGTCGCTGGTGGCGTCCATCGAGTTTGGTGTAGGGCCAGCGAAGCCAAGTTCCCGGGCTGCGATGGTGCGGTCGAGCGGCAGGGTTGCGCCAGAGACTGCGCCGGAGCCAAGCGGGCAGAGATTCATCCGTTGGTGGGCGTCCTGGAACCGGGAAATATCCCGCTCGATCATGCTTACGTACGCCAGCAGCCAGTGAGCGAGCAGCACCGGCTCCGCGCGCTGCAGGTGGGTGTAAGACGGTATAACGGCTTCAGCGGAACGCTCGGCGAGGTGCACGAGCGACATGGCCCACTGCCGTAGTCCGGAAAGAATGTGATCGATTGCCTCGCGGACGAACAGCCTCATGTCCGTTGCAATCTGCTCATTGCGACTGCGGCCGGTGTGCAGCTTGAGCGCCAGACGGCCAACCAGCGTAGTGAGCTGGAGCTCGACGAAATGGTGGATGTCCTCCGCCTGCGGGTTAAGCAGAAGAATACTCGGTAGTGCAGAGGCGAGCAGGTCTGCGGGCGCTGCATCCGCCGGCACCGCTCCAGTGAGCTTGCGTGCTTCTTCGACAGCTGAGGGAATCACGCGCTCCAAGCCGTCGAGCATCGTTGCAAGCTCCTGCTCGTCCAGGATCCCCGCTCCGGCTAGCGCCTTGGCGTGCGCCTTGGAAGCCGCCACCTCATAGGGGAGCAGGCGGACATCAAAGCGGAACGAGGCCTGCCAGCGTTCGAACGCAGGATTCAGCGGTTCACGAAACCGGCCGGACCACATCTTGCTTCCGGCCGCTGCTTTCTGTTCTTCTTCACTCACGCGTGAGTCTCTTTCTGCGCTAGGAGCGCCTGCGTGTATGACTGCTTCGTTCGCGGGAATTGGGAAGGCGCTTTGCTCCGCCCAGGAGCATCAGCAGCAATGCCTTCTGCGCATGCATCCGATTCTCCGCCTGATCGAAGACGACCGACTGCGGCCCGTCAAGCACGGCGTCGGTGACCTCGGCATTGCGGTGTGCGGGCAGGCAGTGCATGAAGACTGCATCCTGATGTGCGCGTGACATAAGCGCCTCGTTGACCTGGTACGGCTTGAATATAGGCGCACGACGAGTGGCCTCATGCTCGAAGCCCATGCTGGTGCAGACGTCGGTGTAGACGGCGTCAGCACCTTCGGCCGCCTTCGCCGCGTCGTGCATAAGAGTGATGCTGCCCCCGGTCTGCTCGGCGATTTCAATCGAGCGGTGGATGATTTCCAGCTTCGGCTCGAAGCCCTTGGGCGTTGCGATAGTGCAGTGCGCTCCGAGCTGAGCCCCGGTCAGCATCAACGAGTGGCATACGTTGTTGCCATCGCCCACATAAGTAAAGCGCAACCCCTCAACCGAGCCAAATCGCTCTTCGAGTGTGAAAAAATCTGCCAGTGCCTGACAGGGATGCTCCAGGTCCGACAGCGCATTGATGACCGGGACGCGGGAGCAGGCGGCCATTTCAGTGATGGTGTCGTGCGAGTAAGTACGGAGCACAATCACGCTCATCCAGCGCTCGATGTTGTGGGCCATGTCGGGGATCGACTCACGCTCACCAAGCGGCGACTGGGTCTGATCGACGAAGATGGCATTGCCCCCCAGCGTGTTGATGGCAGCCTCAAAGGTCAGGCGGGTGCGCAGGGATGCCTTCTCGAAGAAGAGAACCATCTGCTTGCCGTCAAGCGCATGGCGGAAGTCCTCCGGGTTGGTTTTGACTGTGTGCGAGAGCTCCATAATCGAGGCAATCTCCTGCACGGTCAGGTCGCCGATGGAGCAGAGATCGCGTCCGCAGAGACGCTTGGCCGCCTCGTGGAAGGCGACGTCGGACTGGATACCAAGCGAAACCTTCGGAGCGGCTCCCTCTGGCTTCGGATGGATGGTGACGGTTTTGCTAGCCATGGGCGTGATCTCCTGCCGGCGACTGGCCAGCCAATGCTGCATTGTTGGACGAAAGGCCGGCGAGAACCTCGTCGAGGGCCATGATCGCGGTGTCCACGTGCGAGCGCTCAAGAATGTAGGGAGGAAGGAACCGCAGCACTGTATCGCTGGTGCGATTGATGATGATGTGCCTTGCCATCATCTCCGC
>JAICMT010000151.1 GCA_025929125.1 Acidobacteriaceae bacterium
GTTATGCCGGCAATTGCTTCCGCCTATGAAAACGCGACAGGAATCCACCTGAACGTCAGCTTCGGATCATCGGCGGAGCTGGCTACTCAGATCCTGAACGGTGAATCCGCTGATTTGTTCCTGGCCGCGGATTACAGCTTCGCTGAGAAAATTGTCGCTGACAACCTCGCCGACACCTCGGCGCCCATTGCCTACGCTCGCGGCGTCCTGGTCCTCTGGGCACGCAAGGATTCGCCTCTGCAACCGCTGACGCAAACCACCCTACAGGACGACAGGTTTTCCCGTCTGGCAATCGCGAATCCCGACCACGCACCCTATGGACGCGCCGCCGTTGCGGCCCTTACCTGGATGAAGCTCTACGATCAGATTAAGCCGCAGCTTGTCGTGGCTGAGAACATTGCGCAGGCTGCGCAGTTTGTGGAGTCCGGGAACGCCCAGCTGGGACTCATCTCGCTTACAGTGGCGTCCTCGGCGCACTTCCAGCAGCTTGGCAGCTTCATTCGCGTTCCGCGTACCGCATATCCCCAGATCCGGCAGTGCGCGGTCGTGATGCGCAATTCCAGCCACCGGGCAGAGGCCCATGCGTTTCTCGACTGGCTCCGATCTCCCCAGATCCAGCAGAATCTCAGCAAATACGGTCTGGAGCCCGCGAACTAGCCCGTTGCCACGGCGGCAGCATTACACTTGAGCCGGGCAACTATGGACGTTCAGGCTCTCTGGCTCACACTGAAGCTTGCGCTTGGCACGACCGCGATTCTACTTGCGGTTGCACTTCCGCTTGCATGGTGGATCGCCTCAGGCAATGGGCTCGGCCGCGCCATGGTTCAGGCTGGCGTCGCGCTCCCGCTGGTGTTGCCCCCAACTGTTCTCGGGTATTACCTGCTCGTCCTGCTTGGACCGCTCACGGCACCGGGGCGACTGCTGATTCGGATGCTCGGGCACCCGTTGGCGTTCTCTTTTACCGGGCTGCTGGCCGGATCCGTGCTGTACAGCATGCCGTTTGCAGTGCAGCCGCTCGTGGCTGGTTTTCGAGCCGTACCTGTGAATCTGCTGGAAACGGCCTCCACTCTCGGCTCTTCCCCCTTTCGGATATTCCGAATGATCGCACTACCCATGGCCGCTCCTTCGCTTGTGAGTGCATGTATCCTGGCCTTCACTCACACGGTAGGCGAGTTCGGCGTCGTGCTGATGCTCGGCGGCAACATTCCGGGCGCAACCAGAACCCTTTCAATCGTGCTCTACGACCAGGTTCAGGACTTCAACTACTCCGCCGCAAATCGCACCGCTGCCGTGCTGCTCGTCTTCAGCGTGCTGGCGCTGGTGCCACTCTATGTGCGCCGCAATGCAAATACGAGGTCGTTGCTTGCCTAGTTCGAAGGCAGGAGCCGCCACGGAGCCCTTCATCACTTTGTCCATCTCACATAGAGTGGGCCAACTTCACCTCGAAGTCGCATTCGAGCTGAGTCATCGCTGGACGATTCTCTTCGGGCCCTCCGGTTCAGGAAAGACCACCATCCTCCGCGTGCTCTCCGGGCTGGTTGCGCCGGAATCGGGGCGAATCGTCGCGCAAGATGGCGGACAGCGGACACTGTTGCTGGATACTTCTCGTGGTACCAATATCCCCGCGCACCTCCGTCGGACTCCGCTCGCTCCGCAGGCGCCGAGTCTGTTCCCGCATCTGACGGTTAGGGAAAATCTGGAGTTCGGCAGCGGGGCACATCCTGATCCAGAGATGCTCGAGACGTTTGAGCTCACTCGACTGCTGAACCAGCTGCCCAGGCAGATCTCAGGCGGTGAGGCGCAGCGCGTAAATCTGGCGCGTGCGGCCGCATGCATGAATCCTCGACTCTTGCTGCTGGATGAGCCCTTCACCGGTCTCGATCTCCCGCTGCGTTCCTCGCTTGTTGACAACATGCTGGCATGGCAGCAGCGCACGGGCGTCCCAATCCTTTCGGTCACCCACGATGTCGCAGAAGCCTTCCAGATCGGAGCGGAGGTCATCCGGCTCGCGGACGGAAGCGTGGCCGCCCAGGGTGCAGCTGCGGAGATCCTGAGCGACGAGCGCGATCTCCTGTTGCGTCAGTTGGAGAGCCCGTGCAGGGGCAGCAGCCTAGCGAAAGGCTGAATGCCCGTTCTGACTTGGGAAGCCTAGAAGAACAGGCTCCTGCTCAAGCCGAATGCCGGTCCGCTCCATCACCCCGGCGATCACCGTATCGCGCAGCGCGACAATTTCAGCGGCGGTTGCGCCTCCCCGGTTGGTGATCGCGAGGACGTGCTTGCTTGATAGTCCAGCCCGCCCAAGTGCAAATCCTTTGGAGAATCCCGCCAGTTCGATCAGCCACGCTGCCGAGGTTTTCACCACGCCCGCGCCGTATTCAGCGCCGGCCCGATACTGAGGGACCTGCTCAACCGGGCAGCCCGCCGTCTTCGCTAATGTCCAAATGACGTCGGCTCCTACCGCTGGATTCTTGAAGAACGATCCGGCGCTGCGTGTGTCCGCGTCGCCCTCCGCCAGCACCATTCCCTTTCGCGAGCGAATCACGCGCACCGCATCCGCTGTCTCGGCGAGAGTTGGGTGCTCGGCGCCACGCTCGCGAAGGTATTGGCTGAGATCGCGATATTCGAGGCTGGGCTTTGCGCCGAGCTCGAGCCGATATTCGACCTGCGTAATCGCATACCGTCCCGCTTGTTCCGTGTTGAACCGGCTGCGGCGGTACGCGAACCCGCACTCGCCGCGGGCAAAGTTGAGCACTCGATCCTCTGCTAAATCGACAGCATGCACCCGCGTTAGCGTCGAGGCGATCTCCTGCCCATAGGCGCCCACGTTTTGCACCGGCGTTCCACCCACGCTGCCCGGAATGCCTGCCAGGCATTCAATGCCGCCTGCATCCCGCTCTACTGCAAGCCGCACGACTGCGTCCCACTCGATTCCCGCATCGGCCACCACTCGCAATCCGCCGCTGCCGTCGCTAAACGCCTGTAGCTCGCCACCGGTCATGTGCAGTACAAGGCCATCGAACCCCTCGTCACTGACCAGCAGATTACTGCCGCCGCCAAGCACGAAGACCTCCAGACCACGCGTGCGTGCGAAGCGCAGAGCTTCCAGAATCTGCTGATCGGATTGAGCTTCGACGAAGAATCGCGCCGGACCCCCGACCCGCAGCGTCGTGTAAGGCGCAAGTACCACATCTTCCTGAATCTGCACGGACTCTAGATTAGTCGAACCGCTCTGCCGCACCGCCGCTGGCGTACCGGGAACGGCACCCGTACAATCGAAGGTGGTAGCGCCTGCTCCACCAGCAGGCCGGAAACCGTGGCTCGCTGAGCCGAGAAGGAGACTTGTATATGTACCCAGAGGTTATGTTGGTCCCAATGCGCGAAGAGCTGACGCGCGCCGGCGTGAAAGAAGCTCGCACAGCGGCTGAGGTAGATGCGGCACTTGCGCAGCCCGGCACCACGATGCTCGTAGTGAACTCCGTTTGCGGTTGTGCGGCAGGCAAGATGCGTCCTGCGGTGCGCCTCGCCCTCCAGCACGGCACGCTGCCCACCCAGGCCGTTACCGTCTTCGCAGGGCAGGACCGCGATGCCACGGAAAAGGCGCGCGGCTATTTCGGCGGCCATCCGCCGACATCTCCAGCAATTGCGATCCTGCGGGACGGCGAGCTGGTTTACCTCATGCAGCGTTCCGCCATCGAGACCTCGACTGCGCCGGCAATTGCACAGGAGCTCACCCGGGCGTTCGACGCGTACTGCGCAACCACGACTGCATAAGCCAGATCCAATTCCGGCAAAGCACCCCACCTAATCGGTGGGGTGTTTTTGCTTGGGGCAAAGGCCGGTTCGTCTAACCCGATAGACTTGAAGCTGGTCCGCTGAGGTTCGTACACGATGAAAACGCTGCTCGCCCTGATAGGCTGCCTGGCTCTCTTCGTTCCATCCGCTGCTGCACAGGCAGCTTCGCCTGCTCCAGCTCCGGTTGCGCAGCGCTCCCGCGAGCTGAACAAGCTGTTCGACGACTACTGGCAGGACCAGCTCAAGCGGGAACCGGAGTTCGCCACATCCATCGGCGATAAACGGTACGATTCGGAGCTCAAGGACCAATCACCGGCAGCGATCAATGACGCTCTTGCCAGAGGACGCCAGTTTATTGAACGCCTCTCAGCCATCGACACAAGCGGCCTTTCCCAGCAGGATCAGCTATCCGCTGAACTTCTTCTGCGCACCCTGATAGAGGATCAGGAAGCCGCCCAGTTCAAAGAATGGGAGATGCCGGTCACGCAGTATGAAGGAATTCAGGTTGACCTGCCGCAGCTCGCAAGTCACACCTCTTTTGAGACGGTGGATGACTATGACCATTACATCGCGCGCCTCATCAAGGTCCCCGCCGCCTTCGGTCAGATCATGTCCAACATGCAGAGCGGGCTGGACCATCACCGAACCCCGCCGCAGTATCTGATGGAGAAGGTAGTAGCGCAGGCCCAGACCATCGCCGCTCAAAAGCCGGAAGACAGCCCCTTTGCACTGCCGCTGAAGAGCTTCCCTGCCTCCATCGCTGCTCCGGACCGCAAGCGGATTTCGCAAGATTTGCTGGACGCAATAGCACGCTCAGTGCTGCCTGCATATCAGCGCTTTGCCAAATTTGTGACTTTTACTTACATCCCGGGTTGCCGCAAGGACCCCGGCATCTGGGCTATTCCCGAGGGCGACGCGTACTACGCCTTCCGCATTCGCCAGAGCACGACCCTGAACAAGTCAGCGGCCGAGATCCACCAGATTGGGCTGGATGAGGTGAAGCGCGACGAGGCGGAAATGTTGGCCATCGTCAAGAAGCTCGGGTTCAGTGATATCCAGAGCTTCGCCGCCGCACTCAAGAACAATCCCAAAGAACACCCGTCATCGCCCGACGCGCTGCTCAGTGCCTACAAAGGCTATATCGCGCAGATGCAACCGCGACTCCCAGAAATGTTCGGACATCTGCCGAATGGAAAGCTTGAAGTGGTGGCAATGCCGGCATACATGGCGCCCACGCAGCCACAGGCCTTCTACGACCAGGGAACGCCCGACCTGAAGCGGCCCGGACGCGTAGACGTAAACCTCTA
>JAICMT010000137.1 GCA_025929125.1 Acidobacteriaceae bacterium
CCAAGATCGTGCGACCAGCGGATCTTGCCGGTCTGGATGTCGATTGCGTCCAGCACGCCGGTGCTCCACAGCGTGTAGTCCGCGCCCGACCAGCCGTACGTTCCGTCTGCCGGCTTCGAGAAATAGAGGCTATAGGCCGGCGATGCGCTCACCAGGAATAGCCCGGTCTTGGGGTCGAAAGCCGGAGAACGGTAGTTCGTCAGGCCCCCCTCGTCGGGCGCCACCAGACGGCCGTCCTGAGCGGGTTCCTTGGCAGGATTAGGAATGGGTTCTCCATTCTTGTCCACGCCCAGGCTCCAGTTCACCGGCCCGAAAGGAACCGTGAGCAGCGACTTGCCATTGGTGCGGTCGATCACGAAGAAATAGCCGTTGCGCGAGGCCTGCATTACCACTTTGCGTGGGGTGCCGTGGAAGTTCACATCGGCGAGTACGGGAATCTCGACCGCGTCCCAGTCGTGGGTATCGTGCGGCGAGGGCTGGAAGGCCCAGGCCAACTTGCCGGTATCTGGATTGAGGGCGACTATGCTGCAGGTATACAGGTCGTCGCCGGGACGGACCTTACCGTTCAGTACCGGACTTGGGTTGCCAGTTCCGAAATACACCAGATTTAGATCGGGATCATAGGTACCAGTCAGCCAGATATTGCCGCCGGTGGTCTTCTTCGGTGTGCCTGGAGGAGGTGTTGCAAACCAGGTCCACTGAAGTGCGCCGGTCTCCGGGTCGATCGACTTGAGAAATCCCTGCAGGTTGTCGAAATCGCCCGAAGCGCCCACCAGGACATGATTGTGAACGATCAGCGGAGACATGGTTGCCCACTGTCCCTTGGTGGAATCCGCTATGACGACATCCCAGATCACCTTGCCTGTCTTCGCGTCCAGCGCGAGCAGGTGAGCATCCGAGGACATGTAATAGATTTTGTCCTTGTACATGGACACGCCACGCTGGCCGATGTGAAATGCCTTATTCGGCGGAGCGACGTAGTGCCACAGCTGATGGCCATTGCGCGCGTCGATCGCCCAGATGTTATCCGGAACCGTGAAGTAGAGTACGCCGTCCACCAGAATCGGAGTGGACTTGATCCCACCGGTTTGCTGGGTCTGGTGGGTCCAGGCAAGCGTCATGTCCTGCACATTGCGCGGGTTGATCTCAGTCAGCGGACTATGGCGCTGTCCTGTGTAGTCGCCATGAAATCCTGGCCAGCTGTCGCGTGGCGGGTTCTTCAGCATGGCATCGTCGACCCCCTGCGCCGTCGCAAAAGCAGGGAAGATAGCGGCGGCAACAAGGGCGGTAAGGATAGGTGCGCGATATAGGCGGCTCATGAGCAGACTCTGAATCTCCCGTTCCAATGACAGTTACTTGAGCGTCTGAACGTAGGCAAGCACGTTGTGGATGTCATCATCCGTGTACTTGCTAAGTGCGTCCACGTGCGCCTGCAGCGGGTTATCGATCTTAAAGCTGACCTCTTTGGTCGGCCACGAGTGATAGTTCCCGGCCGCGTCCCGGATGGCGATGGTGAATTCATCCTGGTACTCGACTGTGCCGCTCATCGATTGTCCGCTGGGCGTTTTGACGACGATCTTCTGCTTGCCTTCACGGGGATAGAGCATCTGCATCTCGAGGCGCAGCCCGGTGAGCTTGCTGGCTACACCCGCGAGATCGCCGGTGGCGCTATGGCACTTGGTGCATCCCCCCGGTCCCTCGAAATAGCGCTTGCCTGCGGCCGCATCTCCGGTGTGCAGATCCGACTCCTCTACTCCTCGGCGATTGCCGCTCTGAGACAGGAAGGCGTCCTGCCGCGAATGGATAAATGCCACCAGGTTGGTGATCTGTTGATCGCCCAGGCTGAACGGTGGCATGCCCTTTTCGGGCCGGCCGCTGCGAATGACGCTGCCGATCGCTTCACCGTTCTTGTCTGAGGAAACAACTTTGGAGCGGGTCAAGTCCGGTCCGGACTCACCGCCCTCTGCTTCCTTACCGTGGCAGAAAGCGCAATTCTGCAGAAAGAGGGTGCTGCCGGCGTCCACCTGCTCGGCGGAGAATTTGGCATGCTCGGGGAGCGGCCCCTGCGAACCAACCGTAGAACGGCCGCCCGCAGGACGAGCTCGGCCGCCTGCTCCGGCTGGAGGCGGCCCTTGCGCCAGCAGACCAGGAACCAGCAACAGGAGCGCGGAAACGGGAACAGATATCGCCGCGACAGTCTTCTTGAATTGGGAACTCATTGCAAAGGATTCCTCAGCGACTCGAGTCGCGTCTTGTCATGGACCGGCCGCTCGAGGCTGTCATCCTCGATACAAACCGATATTTAATTTGATAGGGAGCGGTCACTGGCAGGGGTCATTTCCAGGGTGAAACTATATGAATCCCGCTGAATCACTGTCAAGCAGATGCTTCTGAATCTGCGTTCTACGCACACATTACCAAACGGCAGCGACAATCCTTGCACGCAACTCGGTATATAAAGTCGTTCCATCTGGCTACACCTATTTGAGGCTGTAATAGGTGTACGTATCCTTCCAGGAAAAAGATTCGCCGGGTTGAATGTTCATGGAGATTTACGGCTGTACAGTCAGCACGGTCCTGATCGACCAGTATCCGACGTTTGTCAAAGGATGATCCCCGACGATGTGCATTCCCGCACCCACTTTTCTGTTCTCGATGGTGATGTCGTTGTCGCTCGCGTTCGGGCCGAACCCGTTTATTTGAATCGCCAGCCGGTCCTTGCCTTCCAACGGGTGCTTATAGATCACCTGATGGTCGCGCACCCGAGCGGTAGAACCCGTTCTGCGCATCCGGCAGATACACAATCACTCGCAGTGGCCCGTTCGTCAGGTCTACATGAGGGAAGGTATCAGCACCCAGGGCAGGAAAGATTGCCGCAACCAGCGAAAGTACTGCCACCAGTCGTTTCATACGTCCTCATGAGCCTTTCCGTGTGCTGCTACTGCCGGACCACTCCCTTGAGGGACATCAAATACGCAATCAGGTCAGCTCGTTGCTCCTGCGTCAGCTTGTCGCGGTAGGAGGGCATCGGCGGCGTGGGAGCAAAGTCATAACTTCGCAGGTTTTCCTTGAGGAAGGAGCGCAGCCGATCGGACGAGTCGAGCAATTGAATGCTGTTTCGATCCTGATTCATTAGCCGGCCTGTTACGGTCTGCCCATCGGAGGTCGTAACCTGATAGCGCTGATACTGAGGCGGCACGGTCAGTCGCGGAGAGAGCAGCTCCTTCTCTATCTCAGCCGGGGAGAGTTGCAGACCGATCGAGCTCAGGTCAGGCCCCAAATGCGACCCATGGTCACTTACACGATGACACGAGAGGCAGTTTCCCTTGCCTTCTAGAATTGCTCCTCCGCGCATCGCCTGCGGGTCTCGCGCTTGGTGTTCCGATGCCGGGCCGTTCTGACCCATGGAAACGGCAGCGCTCATGAGGGCAAACGCCGACAATGCGGAGATTCCGTACCGCTGAAGCAGTCTGACCATGGCTACTGATCCCTCAATCCGAAGACATACAGCGCGCTGCCCGCATTGATCCCGATGTATTGCTTGCCTCCCACCGAGTAGGTAATGGGGTTCATCAACATGGGAGATCCCATTTGCTTTTCCCATAGCAGCTTGCCGTTCTTTGCGTTCAGAATGACGAAGTTGCCTTCACGGCCGCCCGTCACCAGCAGGTCGGTTGCTGTGGTCAGGATTCCTGCCGCTCCCGCATTCGTCTGCCAGCCCCCGAACGGGTTCAGGCTCATCCCGCTGTTCAGCTTGTACTCCCAGGTGCTTGTGCCGGTATGCGGATCGATCGCCCGGATGGCCGTGAACTGATCCTCACCGGTCCCAACCGGCTGCGGGGCGGGCCGCTGTCCTAGTCGTCCTCTGCCGTCGTAGCGCTCGCCCTCGGTGTACTCCTGTTTTCCTTTTACAAACATCGTTGAGTAGCCGTCGCGTGCGATGACATAGAAGAGCCCAGTGTGTGAGCTATAGGAGGGACCAAACCAGTTCGTCCCACCCTGGTTATCCGGATAGATCAACGTGCCCTGTTCGCTGGATTTGGAGTTGGCGGTCATGATCGGCCGGCCATTCTCGTCGAAGCCGGCATTCCAGTTCTGCTTTACGAAGGGTTTACCCAGCAGGAAACGGCCGGTCACGCGGTCCAGCACATAGAAGAATCCATTGCGATTCGCCCACAGGATCACTTTCCGCGGCCGCCCCTCCCATTGGATATCTGCCAGCAAAGGCACCTGGACCGCGTCCCAGTCAAATTCATTGTGCGGATTGGCCTGATACCACCACTTCAATTTGCCGGTGTCCATATCGAGCGCTACCAGTCCGCAGGTGTACAGGTCGTCGCCCGCGCGAACGTCGCCGTTATAGTCGGGCCCGGCGTTCCCGATTCCCCATATCAGGAGGTTGGTGTCCGGATCGTAAGATCCAGTCAACCAGGTGGAACCGCCGCCCGTCTTCCAGGAATCGCCCGCCCAGCTCTTCTGGTTGGGGTCGCCGGGACCGGCAGTTGAGTAGAAGGTCCAATCCTTCTTGCCGGTTTTTGCGTCGTAAGCAGCGATGAAGCCGCGAATCCCATACTCGCCGCCTGCGACTCCGACGATTACCTTGTCCTTCACCAGCAGCGGCGCGCCGGTCATGGTATAGCCGGATTGCGTCCGGGCTACCGTTGTGTCCCAGAGCGGGTTCCCGGTCTTGGCATCAATCGCAATCAGATGCGCGTCCACCGCCGCGAGATAAAGCGTGTCTCCATACATCGCCAGCCCGCGGGTGATACGTCCGCAGCAGATCCGCGCGTCGGGAGCCGGCGTATAGCGATAGATCCAGAACAAACGTCCAGTGGCCGCGTCGAGCGCCACCACGTCATTCCCCTGAGTCGTATAGAGAACGCCGTCAACCACCAACGGTGTCGTTTCATAGGGGTCCAGCCAATGAGCCTGAAAGACCCACTTGAGCTCCAGGTCCTTCACGTTCTCCGGCGTGATCTGGTGAAGCAGCGAATAGTGAGTGCTGTTGTAGCTGCCTCCGTAGGTCAGCCAGTTTTGCGGCTCGGAGGACGCGTTCAGAATTCGCTTGAAAGTGACGCCGCCCGGTACTGTCGCCGGATCGCGGTGCGGGATGAACTCGCCCTTGGGGACGTCGTTGCTGCTTTGGAGCGCTCCGGCAGCAGACTGCCTGCGCGGTTCCGGCGACTCCTTTGTTCCGAAGTACGTCGCAAGGTAGTTGACCGTGAGCGTAACCTCGTCGGGCGTTCCCTTGGCTCCGCGGGAGACCATGTCCTCCACCTCTCTCTGCCAGTGGTCGCGCGACATTCTCTGAGCCGTGACCACCGAGAGGCTGTGGCAGGCGGTGCACATCCGCTGCACCTGCTCTCTGCCGCTGCCTCCCGGCAGCGCCTGCTGCGAAGTCCCTGCCGGCTGAGCGGCTGCAGCAGCACAGGCCGCCAAAATGAATCCCAAACCGGAACAAATTGGCCGCATGA
>JAICMT010000499.1 GCA_025929125.1 Acidobacteriaceae bacterium
CCATCCGGACTGGCTCTCGCTGGTCTCATCGCTGACCAGGCCGATGAGGCGGCGAACGGCGAGAGGATCGTCGGCAACGTTGTGACCCCACAGCTTCGCGGTACCGGAGGTGGGCGGCAGCAGCGTGGTCAACATGCGGATGGTGGTGGTTTTGCCGGCGCCGTTGAGACCGAGGAAGCCGTAAAGATGGCCCTTGGGGATGAGCATGGTGATGCCGTGGACGGCGGTGAAGTCGCCAAAGCGGCGGGTGAGGCCGTCCATTTCAACCGCGAATCCGGCGGCGTTGCCGGGAAATTCAGAGACGCTGGTCATCGGGTGCGCCTCCAGCGGACGAAGGCAGCCGCGAAGCAGCAGAGCGGCAGGATCCCTGCGGCGAGGGCCATTTGCGCCATTGCGCCGCCGGTGCGGGATCGGATGCCGGCATTCTCCCTGAAGAACTGCGGCCGCGGATCGCCCGAGACCGCATAGGTGGCGGCGATGTGGACCGGATAGATGACGGAGAGGTCCCAGGGATTGCGGGGCACAAGGGTGATGGGGATGCGAATGACCCCACCTGCGGCGAGGCGCTGGCCCTGGCGTATCTCCGGGCCGGAGCGGTTGGTGTAAGTATGGGTTTCGAGTTGGGGCGCGGCCTGCTGAAGTGATGCGGGATCTGCCGCTACTTCCAGGCCCTCGCCGCCTTTGAGCGTGGCGTGGAAGTTGGTCACTGTCTTTGCAGGGTCGACGGGCAAAAGGAGCAGAAGATCGCGGCGATTGTTCCGATTGACCAGGACGTCGGGGTGATCCCAGTTCAGGATGGCGCTGCAACAGCGCCGGTTTTCGGAGGCTCCGGCAGACACAAGGGCAGCATTGTCTCCATACCACGCGTCGAAGTCCATTCTGGGATTACGACTCTGGGCCGGGGCGACGCCGTCGTAGGTGGTTTCGGCGAAGATCACGGGGAAGAGCGCGATGGACAGCAGAGCGAGGCCAAGAAACCAGCGTTGCGGCCGAGTGGCTTCCCAGGTCTCCACGCCCTGCGCGCGCAGGAATACCCAGAGTGCTAGCAGCAGCGAGCCGAAGACGACAACGGCGAAGCTGATCCAGGTCATCGTGGTATGCGACGGGATGGTGCGGGCCGCGATGGTGAAGCCGAGTGCATTCTTCAGCAGCACCGCGGGACTGGCGAGGGTGATGTGGCCGGTGCGGGTAGCGCCGTTGCCTTGGCTGGCCATGACTTCCTGCATGGGGATGAAGACGACGTAGGCAAGCAGGACGCCCATGGCTGCGCCGATTGGGGCGGCTACGCTGCGGCCGATGAAGAGCAGGCCTATCAGCGAGCCGATGGCGATCTCAGCCAGCAGCACGCCGGGCGTCCAAAGCAGGTATTTGTGCAGCAGCAGCGGAACACCAACATGCACGGTGTAAACGAACATCGCCGGAAGCAGCGCGATGTAGTATGCGGCTGCGAGGGTGACGAGTACGAGGAACTTTGCCGCGAGCCAGTCGCGGCGATTGACGGGCGCGGTGAAGATGCACTCGACGAAACGGTTAGCGCGCGGGCTGGCCATGAGGCCTGCGGCGATGGGAAGAAAAGCGAGGGGCACCAGGCCGTAGGCGAGAATGCCGTAGCCCTGCAGCCATCCACCCTGGGTGCTGAGGGTGGCGAGGCCACCCATGGCGAGGAGCACGACGCCGGCGCCGATCCAGGCGAAACGGCCCCGCATGGTTGCCTTGAGTTCCTCTGCGTAGAGCGTGGCGGTCGGTAGGGGCATGAGGTTCGAACGAGAAAC
>JAICMT010000387.1 GCA_025929125.1 Acidobacteriaceae bacterium
ATGGCGCCCGCGACTTCGGCGATTCGCCCTCCAACATGAGCCGCGAGCTAACCGAAACCCCGCCCGAGGAACTCGTAGACGAGGGGCCCGGTCGGCGCGCGCTTCGCATCAACCTTCACAGCAATAAGGAGAACCGCTGATGTCTCACGCCGAACCCGAATCCGAATCCCTGAAGAAGCATGGCGACCCGCTCAAGAGCGAACGCCCATCACCCGATGGCGACGGCTGCGGGGCAAACGTCGACCGCATCCCCGCGCCCGAGAACGGCTCGCATGAGAAGTCACACGCCGCGCACCTCGGTAGCGCGGTCCAGGAGCACACCAAGCGCCAGGGTCCGCATCCCGGAGCCTCGCCCGGTGAGCTGCGCGAGCCGCCGCAGGAAGTCAGCCGGATCGGCAAACAGCACCGCAAACAATAGCTGCGGGCAAGCCGTTCCCCCGCCACTCAAGCCGCATCATCCCACGGCAGAGCATACTCTCGTCCATATGGATATCGATTCCGAGCGTCGCCCTGCCGCGTCCCCTGAGAGAACCCAGCAGCTCGAGCAGATGTATCAGGCCTTCAACGCCCGCGATGTAGATCGCGTGCTCCGCGAGATGACTCCCGACGTTGATTGGCCCAACGGCTGGCAGGGTGGCCGCGTCACCGGCCAAACCGCTGTCCGCGACTACTGGAGACGCCAATGGGAGGCCATCGATCCCACCGTCACTCCGGTTGAGTTCACCGCGTTGCCCGACGGCAGCATCCGCGTGCGCGTGCATCAGGTAGTCCGCGACCGCGCGGGCACGCTCCTCGCCGACACCTTCGTGAACCACATCTACCGCTTCCGCGGAAACCTGATTCACTCTATGGAGATTGAGGAAACGTAGCCGCCAGATCGCGCCCGCCGTACGCAATCCGTTCGATCCGTGCCCTCTCCTGCTCGCTGGGAAACGGCCCAGAGACCCGCTTGCATATACTGGAGCGGCTATGGGCGCGCACCGCGCCCCGGGGAGCAGCCGATGCGACGAAGAGCTGCGGAGAACGACGAGCCTCACGCCCCCAGCTTCCGCCCCAATCAAGCCGAGCCCACCAACATCTTCTGCTTCCATTTTCCGCAAGGCCCACTGGCCCGCTTCGTGGAGAGGTTCTGGTATTGGAAGGGACATACGGCAACTCATTCTCTGGAACGGGTTCTGCCCACCGGCACCGTCCAGCTTGTCCTTGATTTAGGCAGCGCGCGCATCGCCAATTCCGTAGGCTCCGGGCCGAGATCCATCTCCTCCATCATCCAGAGAACCGCCCAGGACGAACTCCTCGGCATTCACTTCAAACCCGGCGGCGCATTTCCATTCCTTGCGTTTCCCTTGCCAGAGCTGCGCAACGTATCCATCGGCATGGAGGACGTTTGGGGAAGAGCACAGGCCGATACATTGCTGTCTCTGCTGTACCAGGTCAAGAAACCAGAAGCGCGCTTCAGAATTCTCGAGGCTTACCTCATCAGCGCATTACGCCGCCCTTTGCAGCGCCATGCTGCGGTCGCCTTCGCTATTGCTGAACTGCAGCGAAACCCAAATCTCCCCATGAGCCGGATCGCCGAGAAAGTAAACCTCAGCCACCGGCGCTTCATTGAGATCTTCGCCAGCGAAGTTGGCCTGACCCCAAAACTCTTCAGCAGAGTCCAGCGCTTCAATCAGGTTGTGAGTTCCGTCGCGCATCAATCTCACGTGGACTGGCTGGAACTTGCGATGTCCTTTGGCTACTGTGACCAGGCTCACCTGATCCACGAGTTCCAGGAATTCAGCAGCGTCACCCCGACCGAATACCTCGGCCTTAGAACGGAACACCTCAGCCATCTCAGCGTCCCCGCCGGGAGGTAAATTTTTTACAATACCGCCTCGCGTCCCCTTCTCTATAGTCGGAACGGCAAGAGAAAGGTGGCTCACGTGAAGTCGCACGCGATCCCGGAAGGATTCCACACCATCACGCCCTACTTCACCGTTCAGGGTGCGGCGAGGCTGATCGAGTTTCTGCAGCAGGCCTTCGAAGCCGTAGAAGTCCGTCGATCCACGATGCCCGACGGCACCATCATGAACGCGGAGCTCAGAATCGGCGATTCCATGGTCATGTTGGGTGAAGCTCCCCCGGCCAGCAGCGACGTCAAGCCGCTGACCTCCATGCTCTATCTCTATGTAGCCGACGCAGACTCCGTCTATCAGCGCGCTGTCAAAGCCGGCGGCAAAAGCATTCGCGAACCCGCCGACCAGATCTACGGCGACCGAGTCGGCGCCATCGAAGATGCGTGGGGCAATCAGTGGTGGATCGCCACCCGAAAAGAAGATGTCCCAGAGGATGAGCTCAAAAGACGAATGTCGCAGCTCAAGAAAAGCTGAGCGATGCCTCCCTGGATCGCAAAAGCGACGCTTCTCCTCGGCATCGTAGCCGTCGTAGCCATCCGCGCTCCATACGGACGCCGCAGTTCCCGAGTCAGAATTATCAAGAGCAAGCGTGGCAAAGCTGAGGTCGCTCTACTCTCGGGCATGTGGCTGGGCAGCGTGGTCTTGCCCATTCTGTGGATCGCGACACCGCTGCTCTCTTTTGCGGATTACCCATTGCACGCGCCTCAGTACGCCACGGGTGTCGTCCTGTTTTCTCTCGGACTCTGGCTTTTCTATCGATCGCACGCAGACCTCTCGACCAACTGGTCCGTCAGCCTCGACATTCGCGAAGATCACCAGTTGATCACCTCAGGTGTGTATCGACACCTTCGCCACCCCATGTACTCTGCCATCCTTCTTCAAGCCGTTGG
>JAICMT010000247.1 GCA_025929125.1 Acidobacteriaceae bacterium
ATTCGCCGCCATGTTATCCGATCGGAAGCCCTTGGGCGAGTAGACATAGGCGATGGTGAAGATGTGACGCCGGTCGAAGGCCGAGGGGCCCCAGTCCTGCCGCAGTCCGTCGCCGGCGAGGTTCGCCGAGTAGGAGGTGGGCGAGGCGAAGGTGGTGAAGACCTCGGAGGTGTCGTCGAGCAGCTTGCCGTAGGTGTAGGAGGCGCGGAGGAACAGTCCCTGCGAGAACTGGCGGTCGAGCTGGGCCTGCAGCGAGTGGTACTGTGAGTCGCCGCGATTGTCGCGCACGTTGATGACGCCACGCGCGGGATTGATGCGGCTGCCGTTGACGAGGTAGTTGAGCTGGCGATTGGAGTAGAGCTTCTCGCCGCGGCTGCCCACGTAGTTGAGGGTTCCCTTCATGCGGAAGGGCAGCTGCCGCTCCAGGCCGAAGTTGTACTGGTAGGTCAGCGGGTTGACGAGATTGCTGACATCGCTCTGCACTGAGGAGGTGGCGGAGAACGCCGGTGTGATGGTGCCGATGAGTGTGGATGCGGGAGCGCAGCAGCCGCTCACTCCCTGGGTGAGCGTGCTGGTGGGAGCAACCGGAGAGGACTGCGCGGCGTTGACCAGGATGTTGGTGAAGAAGGGGTCGTAGAAGACACCAATTCCACCGTGGAACACGGTCTTGCCGTCGGAGAAGATGCCGGCGTGCGGCACGAAGGCGAAGCCGAAACGCGGGGCGATGTTGTTTTTGTCGTCCTTCTCGTGGACCACGGTGTTGATGGGCGCGAAGGGATTGTTGATGTCGAGGGCAGGGTAAGGAAGCGAATTCAGCGGATTGCTGAGATAGTCGTAGCGAACGCCGAGATTGAGCGTGAGATCCGGTGTGAGCTTGACGTCATCCTCGACGAATGCGGCGATCTTCCAAAGGTGTGGATCGGTCCGGGTGGGCCCGAAGGATTTGGTTGCGGTACCGGAGGTGCCGAGTGAGTCGTTGAGGTAGTTGTCGAGCGACGAGAGGGCGCCGGTGCCGGTGAAGGTCTCCAGGCCGAGATACGTTTGTGCGACGAGATCGGTCTCGAGCAGGCGGCCGATGTCCGCGCCGATGCGGAGAGACTGGCGGCCGTGAATCACGCTGACCGTGTCCTGGAACTGATACAGCCGCTCAATGCGGCCCTGCGGCATGTTCTGCGAGATGCCGAGGGTGGGGATTCCCGTTCCGTTGAATTTGATGTTGTAGAGCTTGGCGGCAGGGTTCTGAAGGGCCGTGGCATCGGGGGCGAACTGCGAACTGAGGCGAATTTCCGATGCGCGGAACTCGTTGAGCAGCCGTGGCGTGAATACGTGCACCCAGCTGCCGCCGCCGAGCTCGCTGGGGCCGCCGGCGTAGGCGTCGAAGCCGGGCAGGGTGGTGGAGTTGAGGGAAGTGTAAGGAGCGGTGAGGCCGCGGTCATGCAGATAGTGGACGCTGAAGCTGTCGGAGGAACGCGGTGTGAAGTCGACCCTGTAGGTCCACTGGGTTTCAGGCGCCTGCGCGGGCACCGCCAGGCGATTGAAGGTGCCGGTGGTGACGCTGCACCCGCCGGCGCAGCCCGGGCGTGAGCTTACGGCAAGCTTTTCCGTCGAGCTCTGCAGCAGGGAGAAGCCTGAGGTGAGATACGAACCGTTGTTGAGGTAGCTGAGCAGCGCCGTGGCCTGGGGATTGCCGGCAGCGGCGATAGCCTTGAGCTGCGCGTAGCCTGCAGTATCGGGAAGCTCGGTTGTTGGGAACTGAAGGTTTCCGTAGTAGCGGACGAAGGTGGCTCCGCCGAAGCCGAAGAGCTTGTCCTTGAAGACCGGGCCACCGAGCGTGAAGCCGTACTGGTGCTGGTCATAGCGGGGCTTGATGCTGCGGTCGGTCGTGGGTTTGACTCGCCGCTGCTGGCCATCGAGCGCATCGAGGCCGGAGCCGGTGTAGATCTCATGCACAGAGCCGTGAAACTGATTCGAGCCGCTCTGGGTGATCTGGTTGATGACGGCTCCCCCGGCGCGGCCATACTCTGCGCTGGCGTTATTCAGCAGGATGGTGACGCTCTGGAAGAAGTCGGGCTGAATGGGCTGGAAGGCCTCGCCGCCGAGCCCGATGTCGTTCGCATCCTGCGAGTCGATCATGAAGTTGTTGGCACGCGGGCGGGCGCCGTTCACGGTCAGCTTGATGAGGCCGTTGCCGCCGGTTCCCCCTAGGTTCTGCACGGTGGACAGCTCGCGCGTGACACCCGGAAGCGTGCTGGTCAGCTCCGCGGGATTGAGGGTGAAGATGGGCATCCTCTGCAGCTCGGTGGTCCCGATGTTGCCGGAGAGCTGCGCGTTCTCAGTGTTGATGTGGTTCCCGTTGGCTTCGACGCTGACGTTGACCTCAGAGCTGCCGACGGGGAGGGTGGCGTCATAGCTGGTAACCAGCGAGGGCTGCACTGCGATGTGCTTGACCTCGACGGACGAGAAACCCGCCATATCGATATGGACCTGATAGGGGCCAGGGTTGATGGCATCGATGCGATAGACACCTTCCGCATTGGTGTGAACGGTGCGGGATTCGCCGGTGGCCTCGTTGGAGATGACGACGGTGGCGTTCGCCACGACCGCTCCGCTGCTGTCGCGAACAACGCCGGCGAGAGTGCCCTTGCTGGTCTGCGCCACACCAAACTGCACACTGAGGAACAAAAAGCACAAAATTGCGATCCAGCCCTTGCCTCGCAATGCGCGAGAGATGGCGAGTTCTGGGCCGTACGATGGGTTGAGCGTCATTCCTGGTTCTCCTGTAGTTTTGCTTCAGCTTCCCGGAAACCGGGAAGCGATACCGGCACGTTAGTCAGCTGCCGTGGTTTTGAACGATCACTTATTTAGATAGGTCTATAGGCCCAAAGTTGCATTTTAGCGGCCATTTGAGGGCCAAATGACAACGCCACGGGCGATTCTGCAATTCCGCGCGCGAACAGAGGCTTCTCCGGTGCGAACGCTTAGCGGCGCTCGGGCCCCTGAGCCACACCGCTACTCTTTCCTGTATCGGAAGTGGTGCTTCTCTCGTTTCTGGAAGATTCAATGCCTGGTACTGCATGCTCACCAAGCAGGAACAGATTGCCTGAGCCAGGTCTCGCGGAGAATATCGGGCTATGGCTGCGGACGGACACCTGGGGAGCTGCGCGGAAGCAGTGTATGAGCGGTTTGCGCTATGCTCGTGGCAAGAATCTTTCTCAGCAAAACGGGAGCGACTGCGATGCGAAATGTGCGAGTGTTGGGGATGTTGGCGGCGGCGGGTCTGATCTCCGCGGCAATGGCGGGCGTAGCCGATGCGAAGGCCAAACCGGGCAAAGTGGTGGTGCACCTGAAGACCTCCAAGGGCGAGGACGCGGGGACGGCAACCTTCCAGGAGATGAAGGACGGCAAAGAGCTCTCCATCAAACTGAACCTGAAGAACATTCCCTTCGGCGAGCATGCGGTGCACATCCATCAGACCCCAACTTGCGATGCGCCGGACTTCGAGGGCGCCGGCGGCCACTTCAATCCGGACGCGAAGCAGCATGGCACCATGAACCCCATGGGTCACCACAACGGCGACCTGCCGCAGAACGTTTCGGTGGGCGAGAACCATATGGGCGAGGCGAGCTTCAAGGTGGACTACTTGTCGCTGAACGAGGGCGCGGCGAACTCGGTGGTGGGGCACTCGATTGTCGTGCATGAGAAGGCGGACGACATGAAGACCGACCCGACGGGCAACGCCGGCAATCGCATCGCCTGTGGCGTGATTCAGTAGAGTCGGTTCTCAGTTCTCAGTTGTCGCGGATGTGGCTGCTTATGCGATGTAGGGGGATCTCGGCTGGAACGCTTGCGGGGCTGCTGGTTTGCGGGTTCATGGTGCCACTTACCGCCGGAGCCCAGACGGATCCTGGCGCGCAGCCTGGAAACTTCCGGTTTG
>JAICMT010000476.1 GCA_025929125.1 Acidobacteriaceae bacterium
AGTTCCTTCAGAATCGGGCCGCCGGTAAAGCTCAGATACGCCGAGTAGTGGGGGATCAAATCCGTTTCCAGGTACTCGCATCGTCCACTCGCGCGCAGGTGTGACATCGTAATGGGCGTATCGATGTCATAGAACAGCAGCGGACCGTGACCTGCGTTCAGCAGCGCACGCGTGGCCGCAATCGCATCGGGAAAGTACGATCCCACCATCACTGCATCGGAATCGGCAGCCTCGCGCACCAGCGAGCGCTCTTCTGCCGCCCAATCGTCATAGAGCCGCACCGAGCAGAACTCCGGCTCCGGCAGGTCGCGATTGTTGCGGTACCACTCCACGTCTTTCTCAATGAAGCGGATCTTGTGTCCAAGCCGCGCCAGCGCACGCACCAGCGAGCGATACGTGGTGGCATGTCCATTTCCCCACGCCGATGTGATGGTCAAGCCGTAGATGACGATCTTCATGCGTATGCTTCCTCGTGCTCCATGGGTCGAAAGCCCGGCATCGCAGCCCAGTCTTCCATGGTCGCCGCCGAGCTCTGCTGCGGCCCAATCTCTCCGTGTCTTCGCGCCAGGCACTCGCGAAATGCGAAGTCGGCCTGCACCGCGCGCTGCGCATAGGTATGGTCGCGCAGAGCACGCGCGTGGAAGGCCGCGCCGATCTGCGCCCGCGCATCCCCGCCATTCGCATGCAGCGCCGCAGCCACCTCCTCGCCGGAGCGCACCAACAGAATCTCGCGCCCGGGCTCAAAGCAATCGGCGATGCCCGGCCAGTCGTCGCACAGCATGCAGCTTCCTGCGCCTGCCACTTCGAACACCCGTGTCGGCGGCGAGTAGCCAAAGTCCGCCATGGAGACGCGGTTGATGTTCATCACCATCCCCGCCGAGCAGTTCACGCGATTGTGCATGGCCGTCGGCACATGCCCGATCCAGCGCACATTCTCCGGCATCGCCTTGTCACCCCAGCCTTCCCCACCCAGCAGGAAGCGCTGGTCCGGCGCAAGCTCCGCCGCGCGAAGAAACATCTCCTCCACGCGCGCCTCGCGGTCCGGCAGCCGGTTGCCCAGGAATGCGACGTCGCATGCAAGCTCCGGGTCTGCGGCGACGGGATGGTGCGTCTCTGGGTCGAGCGCGTTGTAGATGCTGTAGTACGCGCGCGCGCCAAACTCCAGAAAGCCTTGCCTCGCCTTCGGACCGCCTCCGTAAGTCAGAATGGCGTCATACCCCGCGGCAGCCTCGCGCAGCGGGTCGGCGGCATCCGAGCGCATGCGGTGGAGCGTTGCCGGTGCATCCACATCCCAGAAGAAGCACATCGCATCCGGTGAGCACTCGAGCACCCGTCGCTCCAACTCCGCATCGTCCACGCCGATTCCGGAGTGCTTGATCACAATGTCTGCCTCGCGCGCCATAGCCAGCATGCGGTCCAGGTCCGTCCCCGGCTGGTACACCACGGATTGCACGTAGCTGAAGTCCCCAGCATCGCGGTGCTGCTGCCGTCCATACGCATCCGGTTCGGCGAAAGTGATCTGGTGGCCAAGCCGCGCCAGGTACTTGTAGCAGCCGCGGTAGTAGGTGGCCGCGCCGTTCCAGTAGGACGACACGATGCTCGACCCGAAGGCGAAGATCCTCACGCCATCACCTCCTCGCAGATATCGGTCAGCTGCCGGGCGCGATGGTCGCAGGTATGCTGCGTCAGCACCGTCTCCAATCCACGCGCCGCCTGGTCTTCGGCGGCGGCTCTGTCCGTCAGCAGCGTGTGCAGCGCCCCGGTCATCTCGGCTGCATTGCTGGCCCACCGCAGGTCGCCCGGGCGGAACAGCCCTTCGCAGTCCTCCCACGGCGCCGAGACGAGCGGAACGCCGCACGCCAGCGCCTCAAACACGCGTATGGTCGGAATGCCTCGCATGGCTCCTGTGTACTGCTGGCGTGGCACATGCACCGTGGCTCCGGCCTTCGCGTAAAGCAGCGGAGCATCCCGGTTGGGCATGTATCCGCCGTAGCTCACGCCCGCTTCGCGAAG
>JAICMT010000466.1 GCA_025929125.1 Acidobacteriaceae bacterium
GATCCGCAGCGCCATCGAGAAGACGCTCGACCTGCTGCGGAACGCAGGCTGCGAGATCAAAAAGATCAGCCTGCCGCACACGAGCTATGCGGTGCCGACCTATTACGTGATCGCCACCGCAGAGGCGTCCGCGAATCTGTCGCGCTTCGACGGAGTTCGGTACGGGCTGCGCGCGCCGGAGGCAAAGACCTTGTCCGCAATGTATCGGGAGACGCGCGATCAGGGGTTCGGCGCCGAGGTGAAGCGCCGCATTCTGCTCGGCACCTACGCGCTCTCCGCCGGCTACTACGACGCCTACTACCGCAAGGCGCAGCAGGTGCGCACGCTGCTCACGCGCGACTTCCTCACCGCCTTCCACGACGTGGACGCCATCGTCACGCCGATGACGCCCAGCCCCGCATTCAAGCTGGGCGAAAAGACGGATGACCCGGTGAAGATGTATCTGGAAGACATCTATACGGTGGCGGCCTCGCTCGCGGGGCTCTGCGGCATCAGCGTTCCCTGCGGAGCCACCGCCGCCGGCCTGCCGATCGGCGTGCAGATCCTGGGGCGCCACTTTGACGAGGAGACCATCTTCCGCGTCGGCCTCGCAGTCGAATCCGGCCAGTAGATGCGACAGTCCCATGCCGACGCACCCGGAGGGGCGGCCAGTTTGCAGCCGGACGCAACAGCTTTAGTGCATCTTGTCATCCAATGAAGGCGGACGCTGATTGCAGAACGCTGTCCGCCAGGAAAGAGGATCGGCCATGCCGCGGCATTCGGTGAAGAAGCAGACGAGCACCTCCCCGGACTGGTTCGGGGCCTGCTCGTCCAGTGTCTCCAGCTGGCTCGGATCCAAGTGGGGCTTCGCCGGGGCAGCGATGATCGTGTTGATCTGGGGAGCCGTGGGGCCACTCTTCCACTACTCCAATAGCTGGCAGCTAGTCATCAATACCGGCACCACGATCGTCACTTTCCTGATGGTCTTCCTGATCCAGAACACGCAGAACCGTGACGCCCGCGCCATCAACCTGAAGCTGGATGAGCTGATCCGCGCCTTGCACAGCGCCCGCAACACCATGATCGATATCGAGAACCTCAGCGATCTCGAGCTGGACATGCTGCATCAGCGCTACGAGCGACTGAAGGCCAAAACCAAACCGCACAGGAAATCCCAGCCTGCGATTCCCGCCAAATAGCCGCGAGCTGCGACCGGCCTCCTCTACACTCGGAAGATGCACGGCGAGCCCTCCGGCACATCCGAATCCCCCAGCACCCCGGGGCGCGTCATGGCGCTCGATCTGGGCAATCGGCGCATCGGGATCGCGCTCACTGATCCGCTAGGGTCCACCGCGCAGCCGCTGATGACGCTCTACTGCAAGTCGCCGCGCGCCGACCTGAAGTCGATCGCGCGCCTCATCCGCAAGCACCAGGTCACGGAGGCCGTCGTCGGCAAACCACTGCACATGTCCGGTGAGCCCAGCCCGCGCGCAGCTAAGGCCGACGAATTCGCAGCCCAGCTCCGGGAGATGACCGGCATTCCGGTGCATCTGTGCGACGAGCGCCTGACCTCGTGGGATGCGCACCAGCTTCTGGACCAGGTCTCCGGCCCGCGCCGCACCGCAGCCGACCGGCAGGAGCGAAAGCGAGTCATCGACCAGGTTGCCGCCGTGCTGATTCTGGAGAGCTTCCTCGCGACTCGCAGGACCCGTGTTGCAGGGCCTAAATAGGGAATCGCTCTTCGCACGGAGGGCTATCTTCTCAGAAAGTCTTCACGTATTCCATCAGCGCTCGCTTATCCTCGTCGGTTAGTTCTGCGCCGTACGTGTGGCCACGATCCTGGATGAAATCGGGAGCGTTGTCCATGTGGAGGAGCAGCGGATTCAATGCGCCGGATCCGGTGATCTGGCAAAGCATACGATCCAGCAGCTTGCTCCGGCTGGTGGAGGGCTGTCGCGGAGCAACTCGAATATTTGTTATTAGATCGATAGGCGTGTTGCGGCGAATGCAGAGGCTCCGGCCATCGTCCAGCACCAATCGGCTCCGCTGGGTTGTTCTCCGAATGGAACCTCGCCCGGCGCGGCGCTCTGGCCAGAGCAACTGCTCCATGGCACTTTCATACGCCGCC
>JAICMT010000482.1 GCA_025929125.1 Acidobacteriaceae bacterium
CTTTTCGTTGATCCAGTTGCGGCTAGCCTCGGGCAGCTTTTCTATATTGAGCTCGCGGGTGCCAAGCATCACCTGACGGGTGACGCCGTTGATCTGATAGCGATCGATATCGATGTCGGGGAAATCGTAGTATGTGCGGATCTCCTGCACCTGACGCAGAGTGTCCTGGAGCGCGACCCAGTCCCAGAGGCGGATGTTCTGCAGGGTGGCCTGATTGTTGCCGGGGTCGGCGGCCTCAGGTGTGGTCTCGGCAGGGAACTCGCGCTGCACGAAGCGGTCCAGACCGTACGCGGCGCGGGTGGCCTGGATGTTGTGGCCGATGTAGGGGAGCTCCCGGACGAGCTCGTTGGGTTTGACGATGAAGCTGGTGACGTACCAGTTGACGAGGCCGGAGATCACAAAGCACAGGACCGCGGGCAGAACGGCGATGACGAGCATGCGTCCGCTGGGGCGGCGGACAGCGTTGATGGCGGCGACGCAGGCGCCGAAGAGGAGGGCGATCGAGAGCAGCGCCAGAAAGTGGAGTGCAACGTGCGCATCGGCATAGGAGACGCCGGTGAACAGTGTGTGGCGATCAAACAGAAGCTGGTAGCGGCTGAGCCAGGTGCTGGCCGCGATCAGAATGAGCAGAGGAACACCGGCCACCGACACACCGCGCCAGGGCGAGCTGCCCAGTGAGAGGCGGCGGGTGTTGATAGCGTGCGCGCCTCCGGAGAGGACTGCGAGCGCTACCGCCGCGATGGCGAGAATGATGGAAAGGGTCAAGAGCCAGCCGACGACGAGCTGGAGTCCCGGAAGCGTGAAGAGATAGAAGTTGAGAGGCTTACCGAAGATGGGGTCGGCCGGGCCTCCGTGGGGAGCGCGCCAGAAGAGGGCGAGCGTGGGCCATTGGGAGGAGAGCGCCGCGCCTGAGATGAGTGCCGCAAGAGCGGAGACGACGATGCTGACAAGATGGGCTGCAGGCCCGATAGGCAGATTCACTGGCTGCCCGCCGACGAGAATGGACCGCTCGGTGGGAAGGTCGTCTCGGTAGAGCCGGCGCAGCGCCGTGAATCCGGCGTAGAGGATTACGAAGGTGAGGATTGCTGCAGCGAAAAATACGCCGACGTTGAGCTGAAGCGTCGTCCAGAAGACCTGCGAGTAACCGAGCGCCTCGAACCAGAGCAGATCCACCCAGTAGGCCAGAGAGGCGCGTGCGAGGAGAAAGAGAACCAGCAGAGCAACGAGCACTGGAAGAAGACGTCTGCCGCGGCTTGGGCGGCTGACTTCATCGGACGAATCGATTGTGACGGGCACAACTGCACCTCAGATGGACAACGAGCACCATCGCGAGAATTGTACAGGCCTGCGGGGGACGAGATGCCTTGCTGAAGACACGCGCCGCGCCGTCTAGCGCGCAGGAATAGGCGAAGTTTGAAGAAACACAATCCATCGCACGGACGCCATCACAGCCCACATTGAGTAGCAGTTTGTGTTTTCTGACGTCGCTCGTGATAGATTCGCCCTACGTTCCTGCACCGTTCCTCGGTTTCGCTAGTCAAGTGGTCCAGAAGGAAGCGCGTGATGTCAGATTTGGGAAAGAATTTTGGCAGTCCTGCACCCGGCAGTTCGGACCAAATCGGCGCCTCCGCTCAGAGAAAGGCCGCAGTTCGCCTTCTGCCGATAATTGGGATCGGATACGGTCTCGCCTACATGGATCGGATCAACATCAGCTTTGCTTCGTTGCGGATGAACACTGATCTGCACTTCAGCGCGACGGTCTACGGCATCGGCGCGGGCCTCTTCTTTATTGGCTACGCACTCTGTGAGGTTCCTTCGAACCTGCTGTTGCTCCGGTTCGGGCCTCGACGCTGGCTTGCACGGATCATGCTTACGTGGGGTTTGCTGGCTGCCGCAATGATGTTTGTGCGAACGCCGGTTCAGTTTTACGGGGTGCGGCTTCTGCTTGGGATGTCCGAAGCGGGCTTCTTCC
>JAICMT010000338.1 GCA_025929125.1 Acidobacteriaceae bacterium
CGAATTGGATGCTAAAATTAGAACAGTCTTACTTTGGCGCGAAACAAGGGTTCCGTTAGAAGCATCACAGATTAGAGAATCATAGCTCTACGAACGCAGATCAGCCATGAACGAGACATCCAGGAGATTCTAAGTATGAATACTTTCAAGACCTCGCCCATGACACCCACGAAACCGTGGTCGAAACCCGCCATCACGGTGATCGATCTTCGTTCGGCCCGCAACGGCTACCCCGGTGTGAGCGACGCCGGCCAAAATAACCATAGCTAAGTGAATTGGCTCCATGTCGGCCATTAGCCTGCTCTGGAGCACCTCCCGAGCTCTCGCAGCAGACCATGCGCACGCCCAGATGTTGGCTGCTCTAGCCCTTTATGGCCCGGATGGAGCCGTAGCCGAGGGCGATGAACACATCGCTTTGGGCGTTAACGTCTTCTCTTCCCTTCCCGAAAACAAATTTGACCGGCAACCTCTCTGGAGCCCGAATCGATCTTGTTGTCTCATAGCCGACGTCAGGCTGGACAATCGTGACGATCTCGCCCGGGGTCTCAACCTAGCTCATCCCGAGGAACTGGCGGATTCAGCCTTTCTGCTACATGCTTGGGAGCGATGGGGTGTTGCCTGTCTGGATCACCTGATCGGCGGGTTCGCATTCGCGGTGTGGACACCTGGGAAGAACGAAGTCTTTGCGGCCCGCGACCACGCCGGGGAGCGTCCCCTCTTTTACCATCGCAGCGCTGATTTTTTCGCGCTTGCCTCGATGTACAAAGGTCTGCTGGCCTTACCAATCTCGCGCGATCTGCGCGAGTCGAAGGCAGCCGATTGGATCGGCTGTCTGGCTCCGGATTGGTCCACGACATTTTATAAAGAGATCCACCGCCTGCCTCCCGGTCACTTCCTCCGGGTCACGCCCGGAAGTCTTTCCGTCACTCGATACTGGAGTCCCGCTCGAGCGAAACCCATCCGGTTCAGGAAAGACGCGGAGTACGCCGAAGCTCTATTGGAAATCTTTGATCGGGCCACGCAGGCACGCCTCCGCAGCACCTATCCCATCGGTTCGATGCTGAGCGCTGGCCTGGACAGCTCTTCGGTCACAGCATCGGCGGCACGGCTGCTGGCCTCCGAAGGAAAGAGGTTAACCTCCTTCACCTCTGTTCCGCGCCCCGATTTCGCTGCGGCAGTCCCTCCAGGGTTTTTTCCCATGGAGGCGGAAGGAGCGGCTGCCGTAGCCAGCCTGTATCCAAACATTGATCACGTCCTCCTCGATTCGCGCGGTTACCCGCTTATGGAGACGCTGCGGCGCTGGATCGATGCAGTGGATGAACCGATCGGAGCGCCCGTCAACCTTCTCTGGCTCACGGCTATGTTCGATCAGGCCAAGCAGCGCGACATTCGCGTCGTCCTGGAGGGAACGCAGGGCAACGTAACCTTCAGCTACAACACCTGGACTCCACTGTCCGATCTTCTTCGCCGCGGACGGTGGATCCAGCTTGCGCGGCTCATCAGTGCTGTCTGCCGCCGAGGAGCGCTCGCTCGCAGCTCGGCGGTGCGGCTGACCCTCCAGCCGTTTTTCCCGGGATGGCTGCGGCGGATGCGAGTTCCGAAAAGCAGCCGCGAGTGCCTGAGAGAATGTCTCGTAAATCCGGCTCTCAAGAAGCAGTACAACCTGGACGAGAGAGTATTCAATACATTTCATCCAGCCGGAAGGAATGCGATGGAGGAACACCTCGCATTGTTCGAAGGCTTCGATCACGGCGCTTTCCGCGCTGGATTGGAAGCAGCGAACGGCATCGAAGTGCGGGATCCTACTGCAGATAAACGGCTCTATGAATTCTCCTTCGCGATTCCTCCCGAGCAGTTCCTTGCAGAGGGCCACAATCGCTCTTTAGCGCGTCGAGCGATGAAGGACAGGCTTCCACAATCGGTGCTCTCCAATTACATGCGGGGTCTGCAGGGTGCAGACTGGCACGCGATCATGAGTCAGGCACTCCCGGAGTTACGCGAGGAGCTTGCATCCATGCGCCATTCACCGGCGGCAAAGGAGACGCTGGACCTCAACGCCATTGAGGCGTTGCTCGATACGTGGCGGCAGTCCAGCTTCGACGCGGATGATGCCTATCCGGGCTGGCATTTCTGGTTCAGGCTCTCGATCAGCATGGGATATTTTCTGCGGACACATGATCCTGCAGTCGCATGCGAAGCAGTGAAGTAGCATCCTCATAGTGGTTCCGGGCGCTTCCAATTCGACTGCTTCCCTGCGCACGCTGTACTACGGCCCTTTCCGCTTCGAATCGCAGATTGAAATTCCAGAGCTGAACAACATCACGGGATCCGGCGAACGGCTGGTCCACATTGGCAGCGGCGGCGTGCCCAAGGCAATTCAGAAAGCAGATTTCGCCAATGACGCCGTCCAACTGTCCGCCGCTGAGTACCTGCTAAATATCCCGCGTGTTGCGCGATATTACGTAACCGATGGAAACCGGGTGCAGTTAGAAAGTGTGCACGGTGTTCCCCCTTCGGATATATCGGCTTTTCTGCTCGGCTCGGTTTTCGGCGCGCTGTGTCATCAGAACCGCCTGCTTCCGCTGCACGCCAGCGCGATTGCCCAGGGCGATCAGGTGGCGGCGTTTCTCGGCGACTCAGGCAGCGGAAAATCCACCTTGGCGGCCTCCCTGCATCGCCGTGGATACAGCATCGTCGCGGACGACATCTGCCTGGTAGACCCAAGCGATGCCGCAAATCCGCGCGTCATCCCGGTCGCAGGCTGGCTAAAGCTCTGGAACCAGAGCCTGGAACATCTGGGGCAAGCTGCGGACGAGCGCCACCGTGTCTTCTCCAGCGAAGACAAGTACCGGGTCCCGCTGCCGCCCGCCGGAAGCGAGGCCCGATACCTCGCGCGCCTCATCTTCCTCGATCGCGCAGAAGAGCAGGATGCAGCTCCAACTCTGGTGCGCCTCTCCATCCCCGAAGCCGTCGCAGCGCTCATGGATATGACCTATGCGGTCTACATCCCCGTGCTCACTGGGCAGCAACCGCGGCTCTTCCGCGAGTGCGCCGCCCTGCTGGCCCACGCCGAGGCATTCCGCTTGCGCAGACC
>JAICMT010000064.1 GCA_025929125.1 Acidobacteriaceae bacterium
GAGGCTGCAGCCAAAACCAAAATCAAGATCCTGTTTCCCTTGGTGCTGTTTATCTTTCCCTGTATTTTCATCGTCCTGCTGGGTCCGGCGATCCTCAGCATTGCCAAGAGCCTGACCGCTTTGAAGTAGCGGGGAAAGCGGCGGCGTTCGTTGCCCTGCAATTTGGGCGCGGAACCGCCGAAAGAAAAAGTTTGATCTATACCGGCTTCCTTGCTGCACGGCCGGTAACAAGTTATGGAGATGCCTGTGCTCGACGTGGGCACCTTCCAGAAAGGAGGATGCAACACTATGGACACAACGATCATTCGTGTGATTGCGGCTGTTTTGACGCTGGTTGTGCTCGGCGTCATCATTATCCGTAGAAGGAAAACGGCGTAGGTTCCTCCGCCGCATTTTTGGGCACGGGAGATTCGGCGCATGCCTTTCTCGACGCGGGGCGCTGCAGGAGGCTTTCGGCTTTGGCCAGTCTCCGCAGCGCGCTAGCCGTCTTGAGATGCATGCGCCGGCACGTTGCGCTTCTATGGGGAAGCCCTTTCGGGCCACCCTCCATGGTCGCTCGTACTTGCGCAAATGAGGTCCATGAAAGAAGTCACGATCTTCAATAAGAGCAGCGCTCTCACCGTTGGCACAAAAATCGGCATGGCCGATAACTTCCTTTCACGCCTGGTGGGTCTTTTGGGCAGGCACCGTCTCGATTCGGGCTGTGGCATTCTGATTTGCCCTTCGTCCGGAGTTCATACCATCGGAATGCTGTTTCCTATCGATGTTGTAGCCCTCGACAAGAACCTGCGCGTCCTGAAGCTCTGGCCGCGGCTTCGCCCCTTCCGCATCACCAGCATCAGCTTTAAGGTCCATTGCGTTCTCGAACTGGCGGCCGGTGAGATTGAACGGTTGGGCATCGCCGTGGGAGATGAGCTGGAGGTTCTAGCCTGAGCGCCCCCCGGAGGGGTTGTAGGAGCGGAAAAGCCGCATATGGTGCATCTGCCTCGGGTACACCATTCGTGAATTCCATCTAGCCTTCCAGCCGCAGCGAAGCCAACGGTCGAAGCTGCGCGGGGTGCCTGTTTTCGTCTTACGTTGCTCTCGCTAAGATCTTTATCCAGTTGAACCGAACGATTGAACTAGCCGCTCGAGACGAAACTGCGACTGTGTACGCCGAGCATCTCTCCGGCTAGCGCCTGTAAACATTCGGTGACACCGCCGGACGCCGGTTTGCCATGGAAGGCCATGATTTCAAGAGATACATGCCCATGGGAGAAATGGCTGCCCATTTGCTACAGCAGATGCAGCCATGCATCGGCACAAGGATGGGTCCCGACCGAGACGGGGGGATTTCTTTGCGGCTATCCCTTCTACTTCAATCAGGTGTGACCCCTGCGGAGAACCCTGACCGGCCCCCTACGATGCTGGAAGTTTCAGGAGACTCGCATGTTTGCTCGTCGTGCTCAGGGGCTTTTGCTCATCTGCCTTGGTATCTCACTGATCGGCTGCACCAACTCGGGTCTGGATTTCGTTCAGGTTTCCCCGACGACTCAGTCTGCTGCAGTAGGACAGACCGCACAATTTACCGCGATTGGGACCTATGGCAACGCAAGTCACAGTTCGAAGCAAGACATAACGAGCACCGTGAGTTGGGCCTCCACCGCTCCTTCCGTCGCCACCGTGAATGCTTCCGGGTTGGTAACGGCCGTGGGATCTGGCACAACAACGATTACTGCCACCGCGACGGGGTTTAGGGGGCCTGTAAGCTCCAGCGCAACCTTCACGGTCACAGGATCGTCTTCGACCGGGGGTGCATCGGGGGGAACTCTCCTTTCGCTCACCGTGATTCCGAGCTCCATTACCGTGGGCAATTTGCAGGATACCGGTCAGTTTCTTGCGATCGGAACCTTCTCAACCTCGCCATTCGTCAGAGATCTGACAAATTCACCCTCTTTGACTTGGATCTCCGCCTCACCCAGCGTTTTCCCTGTCAACAACACCACCCAAGGAACTCAGGGGGCGACCGCCGGAGTTGTCACTGCATATGGGAGTGGAAGCGGCGTCATCGCCGCGGAAGGAACCAGCAGCGACGGGACGATACAGACCGCGACCGCGACGTTCAATTGCCCGCTGGTTCTTCCCACGCCAACCAATCCAGGATCGTGCTATCCGGGTTCGCAGGCGCCGGCTCTCCTGGCAACCCTGACGGTCTATAACGAAGGCCTGAACACCACTAATTGGCTCGTGACAGCACCTTCCGCCACGGGTACGCCGAACGTGATCCATTGCGGCCCCGGTTCTTCCCCTCCCACTTATCCAGCGGGCTCCGTGTGTGTAGCCACCTACCCGGTTGGGACGACGGTAACTTTGACCGCGCCGGCCAGTGGTGCTGCGTTCGGCGGATGGTCCTATAACTGCGCCCAGCAAGGAGTCGTCACCGCAGCGGGACCCAATAGTTGCACGGTAGTACTGACCACGAACGATACTGTGGGCGCGATCTTCAACTGAGGTGTGGCGATCCCCCCACCTGCCGCGGACCATTTCGCAGCACCGCCGTCTACCAGCAAACAATGAGTTGATCGGCCGGGCGCTCGCGGCTGGCCCCGGTGCGAACTGGGCTTCTTCCCACCGCATAGTGGGTTAAGGTCCATTGCGTTCTCGAACTGGCGGCCGGTGAGATTGAACGGTTGGGCATCGCCGTGGGAGATGAGCTGGAGGTTCTAGCCTGAGCGCCCTGGAGGGTTGTAGGAACGGAAAAGCCGCGTATGGTGCATCTGCCTCGGGTACACCTATCGTGCATCCGCCTTAGCGGACCAACCGACTCTCCCAAACGCGAAAAAGCAATTCCTTGAGTAGAGCGAAATCCCGGGGCCCAAGCTCGGCGCGCCATTCGCGCTCGATCTCGCGGAGCACCTCCACAGCTTTTGCGTACGCGGCATGTCCGCGCTTCGTAAAGCGGACAATTCGCGCGCGACCCTCATCCGGCGCGTCGGATCTGACCAAATATCCGAGACCTTCGAGGCTCCCCAGCAAGCGGTTCATCGCTTGCTTGCTTATTCCTGCACGCTCGGCGAGAACGCCGGGACGGGCCCCGTCGGGGCCGGGAAAGCGGAAGAGCGCCATGTGCGGCAGGGTGAGCCCCCGAAAGCCCGCCACATTCAGGTCGTGGATGATACGTCGGTGGATGGCCTCGGCCGGAACGCGCAGGAGCGCGCCGATGAGCATATCCCTGGTTTGAACCGGTGAATTCTCCTGCGGAAAAGTCATTGACACTCCGAGTAAACCGTGTTTACTATCATCTCACGGTAAACATAGTTTATCGAATAGGAGGGAGCAAATGACGACGCAGCAATCTATCGGCCTATGCGTCAATCCCGCCGATGAAGCGATCCGCATAGGGCCGCTCGCAGTGCGCTTCCTCGTCACCAGTGAGAACTCGTCGGGCACGGTCGCGGTCTTCGAGCTCGATGTCCCCGCCGGACAGCGCCTGATGGCGCCGGCGCACAGCCACGACCATTATGAGGAGACGGTCTACGGCATCGAAGGCGTATTGACGTGGACCGTGGACAGCAAGCCGATTGATGTGGGGCCGGGGCAGGCCCTCTGCATTCCGCGGGGCGCCGTGCACCGGTTCGATAACAACGGCGCCAAGGACGGGAAGGCGCTGTGCTTGGTTACGCCCGCTGCCATCGGCCCTCAGTATTTTCGCGAAGCGGCGGAGGCGGTCAGAGCGGCGGCCGGCGGGCCTCCCGACCGCTCGAAAATAATGGAGATCATGCGCCGCCACGGCCTGACGCCGGCGCCGCCTCCAGCTTAGGGGTAAGCGCTGCGACGCGAGAAAGCGGCGATCACTGCATCTGAGCCGGAGGCGCGGAACCCCTTCGAGCGCGAAGGCCTTTTGCGGACGTGCAGCAGGCCTTGCCGAGATGCTTCGAGTCGCCCTGCATGGATTTCTCCTTGCTGAGGACAGTCACTGTTTCACACATGATCTTCGCTGTGCCCGCGTGCGCGACGATTCTGTAGTGCATCCATTTGCCTTCGCGCGCGCAGCTACCGCGCGTGCCTTTCGCAGGTAAACAGCATGCCGCGAAATCTTGGACTGGCTCCGCCCGAAGATACTGAGTTACCACTTCGCGTTTGCTGTCAAGCTTCGAATGATCTCCACCTCTCTCTCACGATAGGGCGTACCGTCAGGATGAAAAATGTCGTGGAACCAGACCGTCGGCTTGGTGAACACATATGGACGCTGCCACGAGTCCCACGGCAGATAGGTCTGCGTTTTGCCCGCAACGAAGCCCCAGTTGATGGCGCCGGCATGGTACTGTTTCGCGATCGGTAGATCGAGATCAAACAGGCTGCCGGCGCCCCTCGCCATGTATTCCGTGCATAGAATCGGCCGATGATACTGCTCCAGATCCTTGATGGCCGCCGCGAACTGTTCAGGCCAACCATAGTTGTGAAAGCTGATGATGTCGGAGTTCTCAATTTGTATCCTGGCCATGGGCGGCAGGGACTTAAAGGAGGACCAGTTGCCGTGCCACACACCACTGGTCAGCGGCTGCGTAGGCCGCGCGGAGCGCGCCCACGCGAATACCTGTGGAAGCAGCTTGAGAATAATATCGACCTTATTGGGCAGCTCTTCTTTGCCATAGGAGCTTTGATTGGTGTTGTCCGGCTCATTCCACACATCCCAGGCCATAATACGGGGATCCCCGGCAAACGCCCCGACTACGCCTGTGACATAGGCCTTCAGCCGCGGATACTGCGCCGGGTCCGCAAGCGCGCGAGCACCGGGGCTTTGAACCCAACCGGAGTTGTGAACACCCGGAATCGGCGCATGTTGACGACCGAGTTTTGGATAAGGATCCCAGCAGGAATCGAAGAGTACAAACACCGTCTTGATGTGGTGCCGCGCTGCGATGGCCAGAAACTCGTTGATGCGTTCTTTGAATCCATTCGGATCCTGTTCCCACAGCAGGTCATGGAGGAAGACACGCATGGTATTCATGCCGACGCTTTGCGCCCAGCCGAATTCCCGATCGATCTCCTTAGGGTCAAAGGTGTCCGCCTGCCACATCTCGAGCTGATTGATAGCGTCATCGGGAACGTAATTCGCTCCCACCGGCCACAGCTGCGAGTGTTGCCACGCATCCGCCCGGGCGATCGACCATCGCTGTGCTTGGCTTTGCAGCGATGTGCCGGCGAAGAGAACCAGCAGCGAAGTGAAGAAGCAGAGCGTCCTTTTGCCGGAGAGTGAAAGAGGTGTCATTCAAGACCTGATGAAATCTTGGATCAGAGGCGTGTCGGATGGTAAAGGATTTTGTTCAGAGCGTCACCTGGCTATCAGGCCAACGCACTCCAAGAGACGGCTCGTAATGGAAAACGCACTTCTCTTCATTGCAACGCGAAGCAGCTCAGCGCCGCTTCCTCATGACCCAAGTCGTCATGCAGCGATAGTCCTGCACGATCGTGGTCTTCAGCGGATCGACGAGCACGCCGTTCAACTCTTCGGCGAGTTCCAGCAGCATCTCTTCATCTACAAGAAACCACTCCGAGCCGTCCCCTACCCGGAATCGGCCTCCCGGCAGTCGCTCGAATTCCATGCCAATTCTTGAACCCAGGCGGCAGAACAGCATTCCGCCCGGCCTTAGAACGCGCCACAACTCCCACAGCATCTCCCGGAAATGCTCTTCATCCCGAGCGAAGTGAAGCACGGAGCTGCAAATCACAACATCGGCAAATGCGTCCGGGAAGGGCATGTGCTCGATGCCGCCCACTTGAAAGTTGCCTGCTGGAAGTCCAGGTTGGAGTTCGGCGGCCAGTTGTCGCACGTGATTCACGCCATCGGCATCCAGGTCGAGCGCAAATATCTCGCAACCCTCGCGCAGCAGATGCACAAGGTTTCGTCCATACCCGCACCCGGCATCGAGAACACGCATTCCAGTGCCAATGTTCCCGCGAAGGATTTGATCGAAAACGTAAATGTCAATTTGTCCAAATTGCTCTTGCAGACTCAGCGCCATGTCTCCATCATCGCAGCTCGCGGCCATTTGTTCGCTTCGGCGAAGGCATCGCCCTCTGCTCGATGTGGAGCAGTACTAAAGTGAGGGTCACGCTGTGTATGAGGAACCTCTTGCCGGAAGCAAGGAAAAATCAAAGACATACGGATTCGCGATCTAACAAATCCCGATACATGCGCTTAGCGTCAGCGACCAACCGGTCAAGCCATTGCGGCGAGTTTCATCCTGAATATAACCTCGCCTCAGAGTGACCTGCCCCCGGAAATCTCTACCAGCTAAAACTGGAGTTCTCTCGTAATCTAAGCGGGAGGACAGGATGAAGAAGAGCCGGTACACGGAAGAGCAAATCATCGGGATTCTGAAGCAGCACGAGGCTGGGGTGAAGACGGCGGAGCTGTGCCGGGAGCACGGGATCTCGGCGGCGACGTTCTATGGATGGAAGTCGAAGTTTGGCGGCATGGAGGTGAGCGAAGCGCAGCGGCTGAAGGCGATGGAAGATGAGAACCGTCGACTGAAGCTGCTGGTGGCAGAGCTGAGCCTGCATGGCGAGGCGTTGAAGGCGGTGATTCGAAAAAACGGCTGGAGCTTGCCGGTCTAAGAGAAGAAGTGGCGTTCATCTCAGTCAAGTTCCGACTGAGCGAACGCACGGCCTGCAAGCTACTGGGCGTGGAGCGGTCGAGCTACCGGTATGAGCCTCGACCGGACCGCAACATTGAACTGCGCGAGGCTCTGTTAAAACTGGCGCGGCAGAAGCCTCGCTACGGCTATCGGCGGCTGCATGCGCTGCTGGAACGGCGAGGTCAGGAGGTGAACGTGAAGCGCGTTTACCGCTTGTATCTTGAGGAACGGCTGGCCGTTCGGCGCAGGAAGCGGAAGCATGTGGTGCGGGATCGTGCGCTGGCGCCGCGACTGATCCGCCCCAACCAGGAGTGGGCGATGGACTTCATCGTCGATGGCCTGGCAACCGGCAGGATGGTGCGGATCCTCAGCGTGGTCGATGCGTACACGCGTGAGTGTCTGGCGCTTGAGGCAGACACCAGCCTGGGCAGCGGGCGCGTGACGCGTGTGTTGGAGAGGCTGATCGAAGAGCGTGGCCGGCCCGAGAACGTGCGCTCGGACAACGGGCCGGAGTTCACCTCGCGCCATATGCTGGGCTGGGCCGAGGACTGGAAGGTCGGACTGGTGCACATCCAGCCTGGTAGACCGATGCAGAATGGACACGTCGAGAGCTTCCACGGTAGGCTGCGCGACGAATGCCTCAACGCAAGCTGGTTCAGAACGCTAAACGATGTGCGGAGCACCCTGGCAAGCTGGCGGCGCGAGTACAACTGCGAGCGGCCGCACAGTTCACTCGACTATAGGACGCCGGAGGAGTTCCGGCTGAAGGCAGGCTATGCAGATGTGGAAAGCAACGAACGCTTCCCACATCCGCACAGCCTCCACGGCGGCTGCGAGATAATCTCGGAGCTAAACCAAAACCGAGAAACTCCAGTTATCAATGGTTGAGAAAACGGGGGCAGGTCACTTCGTCAA
>JAICMT010000515.1 GCA_025929125.1 Acidobacteriaceae bacterium
AACGACCCGAGATGTTCTCCGGAGGAAGCGCGCGCATTCGTCAACGAGGTACATGCGCCGACGAAGAATTTCACTCTCATCGACGGCGGCCATTTTGCGTGCTTGTCGAACCCCACAGGCTTTCTCGATGCACTGGGCAACGACCTCCGTCAGCTGGGGCTCACGTAATCCGGAATGCCCGCTGCGGGCCGGAGGCCATGAAGGAGTGGTGATCCGTCGCTGCGATCGGTTGTGATGGACTGCCGGTCGCCGGCAATAGACTCCAGCAGCAGCAGCAGCCATATGGGCAACAGGAGATCGAAGGGCTCCGCCTCCGCAAGGCCACGGATAAGAATGAAGAGCAGAAGCACCTTGAGCACCGGCCGAATCGTGGGGTCCGCGCAACGCCGGAAGCAGCGAAACAGGCTGAAGTAGACGGCCAGGAAGAGAACGCATCCCACTATGCCGTAGGCGTAAAGCTGCTGCAGCAACTCATTTTCAGCGTGGCGAGCCTGGAAGCGGTCCGCCCCAAACGGTGGCATCACCTTCCACATGGAATCGAAGCCATGGCCAATCCATGGGCTGTCCGGCACCTCACCGACGGTCCAGGCCCAGATGGCTGTCCGTCCGGTGAGCGTCTCCGCCTGATTCGCAGTGTTCACGTAGACGTTGTAATACGCCGACACAAATCCGGCCGAGACCATCAGCACAACGGCAGCAGCCAGCAGGATGCGTCTGCGCGTTTTCCGGTGAATGTTCCGGTCGCGAAAGAGCAGTATGCCTTGACTGACGACAAAAGCCAGTAGCGTCGTCTTGCTCATGGTGCGCAGGAGGGTGATGGCAAGAGCGGCCACGGGAATCCAGGTGCGATGCATTCCCTTGCGTCCCAGATACTGCGCAGCGAAGATGCCAAACACACAGATATTCGCGATCTGATTGGTGTTGAAGTAATCGGGATCCCCGAGGCGAAGGTCTGCCTGCGCAGGCATCATCCAGGCCAGAGCAGCGACGGCGAGAGCGCCAGCAAGGTATCCGCGCAAAAGACTCCGAGCAACTGCTTCAGGAGCATAAAGCGACAACAGAACTACCACGGTTGCGGCGTCCAGAATGAGCGCAACCCAGTAGACGCTGGAGGATGCTGGAGAATCGGCGATGCTCCAGAAGAAGCTAACACCGGCGAAGAGCAGGTACGCTGCCAGGCAAATGGTTGCGGTCCGGTCGCGCAGCCTAAGTCGCGTCGGACCGCCATGAACGCTGCTTGCGGCACCCACCGAGTGCAGGCACAGCAGCAGAAGCAGCGCGGGGATGACTGCGAGCCCCGCGGCGGCTCCGGAGGCAGGCTCGAGATGCAGCACCCGCACACAGAACAGTGGAACGGCGCCGCGAAGCGCGAAGGCAGCGCCGATGAGCTTCCCGATCCCGGCGACAGAGCGGACGCGCGGCAACGCACGCTCACGCGCCTCGACAAGAGCGGGCTCTGCGCCCCAGCCCCTACCGCTCCATGGAATCGAACTCCGTTCTGTGGTCATGACTGTTGCATCAGGGCACAACGTGGAAAGTAATGGCCATTCCTCCGTGGCCCGCGCCACAGAAGTTCGAACAGTGGCCGACGAATTCACCCAGGGTACTGGGCGTGATGGTCTGCACCGCGGT
>JAICMT010000455.1 GCA_025929125.1 Acidobacteriaceae bacterium
CTCGCACGTGCGCATCCCACCTCGCGTTCCCTATACTGATTCGCGAAAAACCTTTTGAGGGGGCTGCCCATGATTTCAACCACAGAAATTGCGCCGGAGATCTACCGGATCTCAGTCTTCGTTCCCGACATCAATCTCGAGTTCAGCCACTTCCTCGTTCGCGATGAAGAGCCGCTGCTCTTCCACGCCGGATTGCGCGGCATGTTCCCACTGCTCCGGCAGGAGCTCTCCCGCCTCATGGACCCCGCCAAGCTCCGCCACATCGGCTTCAGCCATTTCGAGTCCGACGAGTGCGGTGCCCTCAACGAGTGGCTCCAGATCGCGCCCTCCGCCCAGCCCGTCTGCGGCCTCGTCGGCGCCATGGTCAGCGTCAACGACTTCGCCATCCGCCCCGCCCGCACCCTCACCCGCGACGACACCTTCTCCACCGGCCGCTACACCTTCCGCTTCATCCCCACGCCGCACGTGCCCCACGGCTGGGACGCCGGCGTTCTCTTCGAGGACTCCGAGAAAACTCTCTTCTGCTCCGATCTCTTCCACCAGTGGGGCCTGCACGACCCCTCCACCACCTCCAGCATCGTCGAGCGTTGCCAGGACGCGCTCCAGCAGACCGAGCAGGGCCCCTTTGCCAATTACGTGCCCTACACCCACCACACCGGCCGCATCCTCCACGACCTCGCCGCCCTTCAGCCAAAGTCGCTCGCCATCATGCACGGCTCCAGCTTCCACGGCGACGGCGCCCAGGCCCTCAACGACCTCGCAACCGTCATGAAGGAAGTCCTCGGCCCCCGCGCCGAACAAGGCGCCACCGCAACCGGCATGGTGGGCGATAGCTAAAGCCGCCATCCATCGGTGCATCCTGCGCGGCGCGCTTTACCCGCCGCTGACATTTTTTTGGGTCGGTCCTAAATGGCATGAGATTCACGAAGTGAGACGCGATTCGCGCGACATCATCGGGAAACGTCGGATTGAGGGATGAGAGATGGAATTCTTTACAGCAGAACAGATAGGGGGTTGGTGTGGGACTCACGGTCTACAAGTCAATGAGAACCGATTCTTGAATTATGGCAACTCAGACCTACACTGCTTTTCCATCTCTCTTGAACAAGAGAAAGCTTCAAGTGTCATCCTTTTGGCGGATTATCTAGTACCGACATGGCCGGACGTCCCGTTTTCAGGCGCTCTCTTTTGGATACGAGAACGAGGCATATGGGGTGACTTCTCTGAAAACGCCGGAGCCAGAATGCTTCAACAGATGAGGATGGCGGACGGTGCAACGAAGCTCTCGGGAGAATTTCCAGGACAGCTATTTGCTGCCGATGAGCTGGTCGAATTTCACTCATATTTTCTTTTGCCTTTGCTTTTCGGCTGGGATGCTTTCGTCGTCCCCGAAGGTACGGATCACTTCCTATTCGTGAGTCATGACGGTCTTGTGGCAGCCGTGAGCCGAGGAGGAGAAGCGCTTGAGGAGTTGCGGCAGCGTGTCGCCGACTGGAATCCTAAGAGGGATGATCGCTGGTATCCCAGGCTTGCAGGACCGAAGAAGTGCTGAATAGCGAGGCTATGATCTTCTGTGAACTGGCCGCCGCAATCTCAAAGCTTCTTCGTACCACGCGCATCTTCGAGCGATCGCCCGGTCCGAAAGCATAAACTCAACACCAGGGGAGAGCACCCGATCAGACTCACCGTCCTGTCCTCGACATCTACCGCGTTGCGGGTCTTTCTTGTTACCGCTTCTGCCTTCCTCCCTGTTCCGCTGCACGCGCAAGCTCCGGCTGCTGGCGCGCCCCCATTCGACGTCGTCTCCATCCGGCCCCACAACTCCGGCTCCAACGCTGTTGAAATGGACGTAGAAAATGACACCTACTCCGCCGTCAACGTCTCCTTGAAGATGCTCCTCCACCAGGCCCTCGGTATCCGCGAGGACCTGATCTTAGGCATTCCACGCGATCTGGAGTCGGCCCGGTTCGACATCAAGGCCAAGGTTCTAGCCTCGGATCACCAGCCGAAAGCAATGCTCAACTACCGTCCCATGGTGCTCTCATTTCTGCGCAAGCGGTTTCATCTGCAGGCACACACTGAAGTGCGCACGCTCCCGCTCTATGAATTGGTCGTCTTCAAAGGGCAGCCCAAAGTCGAACCGTTTACCGGAGACGTCAACTCGGAATCCGGCTTCAACGGAGACGGCCGGACTGCCGTCGCCGC
>JAICMT010000099.1 GCA_025929125.1 Acidobacteriaceae bacterium
ATCCGGAGCGGGCGCTGGATCGGCGCAATCTGGTGCTGGATGCCATGGTGGAGAACCATGCCATCACCCGCAGCGACGCGGAGCGCGGCAAGGCCGCCGCCCCGCTTAAGCTGGCGCCGCTGAACGTGGAGGCCAGCGATGCGCCCTATTTTGTTGATCTGGTGAAGGATAACCTGACCAGCCACTTTAGCGATCAGGAGCTGGCAGGGGGAAATTACCACGTTTACAGCACACTCGATCCTGACTTGCAGCGGGGTGCGGCTCAGGCGGTCTCAGAGGGACTGAAGGTAGTGGACGCTAAGCTGTTGAAACTGCGCACCCGCCGCATCAAGATCGGCAAAGGCCGCAAAGCCAAGTACGAAACCCGAGTCCTGCCTGGCCCAGATGCGCAAGTAGCGCTGGTGGCGATAGATCCCCACACCGGCCATATGCTGGCCCTGGTGGGTGGCCGCAATTACGCCTTCAGCCAATTGGACCACGCGGTGGCGAAGCGGCCCACGGGCTCCATTTTCAAGCCCTTTGTTTACGCCGCAGCCATCAACACGGCTCTTAGCGGAGGGGTTCCTCCGGCGAATTTTGCTGCCGCAGCCGCAAACAGTTCCAGCAGCACCGTCCCCACTCCCGCCAATGCCGCTACCCCGGCTAGTGCCACCCCCCAACAACCCGCGAGTGCACCCCCTGAGCCGGCGCCTGTGGCAACGCCCACGGCTCCCGTGGTAATCACTCCCGTAACGCTGGTCAACGATGAGCCGACCACCTTCAGCTACGGCGACCAGATCTATGAGCCGCGCAATTACAGAGACGAGTATCACGGCCAGGTAACCGCCCGTTACGCTCTGGCACTTTCGCTGAATAATGCCACCGTGGCGCTGGCGCAACTGGTGGGCTATGACAAGGTTGCCGATCTGGCCCGAGCCGCCGGCATTAATTCAGTGAAAGCCACGCCGGCGATGGCTTTGGGCGCTTATGACGCGACCCCGTTGGACATGGCTTCCGCCTATACCGTTTTTGCCAACGGCGGAGTGAAGTTGAGCCCTGTGCTGATCAACTCGGTGCGTAATGCGAAGGGCGACGTGCTGGCCAACTATCAGGCGGAGCAGAAGCCGGTGCTCGATGCCAGGGTGGCCTACATCATGACCAACATGATGGCAGGCGTGCTCAACTACGGAACCGCCTACGGGGTGCGCGCCGCCGGCTTTAACGCGCCAGCCGCTGGTAAGACCGGCACTTCCCACGATGCCTGGTTCGCGGGATACACCAGCGACCTGCTCTGCATTGTGTGGGTGGGTTATGACGATTACAGCGATATCCGCCTGAGCGGAGCTGAAATTGCCGCCCCGATTTGGACTGACTTCATGAAACGGGCGGTGACCTTGCCCGAGTACCGGGACGTCTCGGATTTCGAGCAACCAACCGGCGTGGTAAACGTACAGCTCGATAAGGTAACGAACGCCTTGGCGACCTCCACCTGCCCGAATGATTATGTGGCCGCGTTTATAGCCGGCACCGAACCCACCGAGACCTGCGATCAGGCCATGGGCGAACACCGCGGGTTCCTGGCTCGCATCTTAGGATTGGGAGGAGCTAAGCCCCTGCCCCCGCCGCCCCCCGGGCAGCCCCCTAACGCCCAAGCCGGGCAGCAAACGGCCGGAGCCCAGGGACAAGCCGCTGACGCGGACAAAAAGAAAAAAGGTTTGTTCGGCAAAATTGTGGGTATCTTTAAGGAGGACGACAAGCCAACGGCTCCGTCCCCGCCGCCCAGCCAGCCTCATTAAGGCGGCAGCGGCCGGTTGTGGGGACCGGTCGCAGGAGGTGCATTATGCCTCGCGTTCGTGGCCGCACGTTGAGCCATTCAGCCTTTCTGTTGCTGGCGCTTGCCTGTGCCGCAGCCTGCCTCACGCAGCCCAAAGCCTTTGCCCAACTGGAAGTAGCTCCGCCCCTACTCCGGGCGGTGGAGCCTCCTCCCAGGGACTGGACCAGCCAGCAACTGGAGGAGCGCGCCGACTCGCTGCGCGCCCAGAAGCTCTATCTGGACGCGATTGACTATTACAAGGCCGCGGAAAAAAGCCGCAAGACGCGCAGCGCCGCTCTCTACAACAAAATCGGTATTACTGAGCTGCAGATGCAGCGCTTCCATGATGCCGACAAGGACTTCCACCGCGCCATCAAAGCGGACAAGAAATATGCCGATGGCTACAACAACCTGGGTGTCATCTATTACCTGAACAAGAAGTACGGGAAGGCAGTCAAACAGTATCGCAAGGCGATAAAAATCTACGAGCAGTCCGCCTCCTACCACAGCAATCTGGCCGCAGCTTACTTCTCGCAGAAAAAATTCGAGACTGCCATGGTGGAGTATGCCCGGGCCCTGCAGCTGGACCCCGAAATTTTTGAGCGCACCTCCCAAACCGGGGTGGCGGCGCAGATGTCCTCCCCGGAGGACCGCGCCCATTACGACTACATGGTCGCGAAAATGTATGCCCAGATGGGGATTGCAGACCGTTCCCTGCTCTATCTGCGCAAAGCCATGGAGGAGGGTTACAAGGGGATTGATGCCGTTTACAAGGATTCCGAGTTCGCCGGGCTGCGCAAAGACCCCCGGTTTCTCGAGTTGATGAAGGCCCGGCCCCAGGCTATTCCCAATTAAGCCGGAGCCAAAAAAAATTTAGCCGCCGGCGAAACTTTTCGCTTCCAAAAGGGTATAAGTGATTAAAGCCTCCTGAAAGCAACAGGGTGAGTAAGGAGAAACGGTAAACCCACTGGCTGCACACCCGAGCACGCCCCAAGCACGCAGCCAGTGGGCGTTTTTGTTTGTAGCTGACTAGCTGACTAGCTGAATGGCTAACTAGCTGATTTGCTTCAAGCTAGACGGCTAGTGAGCCAGTCAGCTTTTTCCCAATCACTTAGCCAGGCTGTATTTTTCATTTACTTAGCTGGGCTGCGCTCGCGTGTGTACTCGCGTACCACCTCTTCCCATTTGCCCTGCGCTTTCAGGATGTACTCCAGCGCGTCGCGCAAGGCCCCCTGTCCTCCATGGTGTTCCGTGACATAGTGGGCTTCCTCCTTGACCTCGGCGCGAGCATTAGCCACAGCCACGGCCAATCCACAGTTGCGCATGACCGGCAGGTCAATGACGTCATCGCCCACGTAGGCGGCCTGCTCCGGACGTAAGCCTGCCTTGGCCAGGATCTCTTCAAAGACCGTCAGCTTGTCCTGGATGCCTTGATAGACGTATTCCAGCTTCAGATCGCGGGCGCGCAGGGCCACCGTCTCCGAGATGCGTTTGGTGATGAGGCCGGTCTTGATGCCGGCCAGGCGGGCCAGCGAGATGGCGGTGCCGTCGTGGGCGTGGAAGCCCTTGGCCTCCACCATGTTCTGGCTGACAATGCCGAAACCGCCTTCGCCGCCGTGCTGGCGCGCGTGCTGCTGGGTGGAAAGCTGCGCTCCCGCGGGAGCGGGAAAGAACCAGAGAGTGCCGTCGGTCAGCACCCCATCCACATCGAACAGCAGCAGCTTGATTTTGCGGGCGCGTTCCAGGGACATACCGGGAATGATAGCAAAGGGGCCCTTGGCCTTTAACAACTGGCTGTTGCACAGTAGCGTCGGTGAATGAAAGTGATATTGATATGACGACTTCACACCAATCATCGCCGCTCACCGATTCGTCTGCTCATCTGGGCGCAGAACACTGACATCTATCAGAACACGTCTAGATCATGGCCGATGACGACCCGTCCATGATAGGTCCGCTGGATCTGTCGCAGTATCTCCTGGAGTCCCGATTCGTTTGCGGCGTTGTGGTAAACGATCAGCAGACCTGGCTTGGTGCGGTTGGCAATGTCGGCGAGTTGATCCGTGGTCGTGTGATAACGGGCGCGGTAAGCCGGCCAATCGGGTATGGTCTCCACGTTGTATGTCGTCGACTGCACCTCGTGAATAAGAACATCACAGGGTTGGCAATTGGCGATCAGTTCCTTGCTGGGACTGGTGTCGCCGGAGATAACGATGATGCGGTCGGGTGTTTCAAAACGATACCCGAATGCCTGCGGCCACTCTCCGTGTGCAACGGGAAAGGCCTTCACGGTCACGCGGTCGTCTTGGTACACAACGCCTGGCTTTACATCATGAGCGTGGACGACGAGCGGAGGCGCGTGCTCCATCCCCTGGCTACGGTTCTCGATGTCGCGGCGATAAGCCTCCCGGAGATGTTTGGTCATATCCTCGGTCCCGTCGGGACCGTACACGTCCAATTTAGTTCGGCCAAATATCCACGGAGTGAGCATCAAGTCTGGATAACCTGCGGTGTGATCGGAATGCAGGTGCGTGAGGAACGCGACTTTGATTTTTGTCGGCTCAACCGCCGGATATCCCTTTGCTGCAGCTGCTGCCGCGCGTCGAACAACTCCCGGACCGAAATCGATCAGGTAGGCACGGTCGCCGACAACGATCGCCGTCGCCGGTCCTGAACGATCCGGATTCGGCCGGGGCGTGCCGGTACCTAACATGATGATCTTCGTGGATAACCGATCGGCGGCGGTCAAACCGACTGGAGCACCGATGACCGGGAGAGCGAGAGCGAGAGCAAACAGACAGTGATGAACTCGCATAGGCCAGATCCTCATCGAAGTGGCCGCCAATTATAGAGCCGCTGGGGGCAGCCGGTGTTGAGCAGAGCGGGCGATTGGCGCTAACAGATGGGATGAGAAGGCCGGTCTCCCGACGGGATGCTGTACGCTCCCAAGTTATCGACGTGCTCGCAAGCACAAGAGATAAAGGAGACCGGCAATGAAGAAGGTTAGCACCGTGGCGGCAATTGAGAGCAGCGATTTTTCTCGACCGAAGCTGACGATCGGTTTGGACCTGGGCGATCGTTCCAGTTGGTACTGCGTGCTGGATGAACGAGGCGAGCTGCAAGGGGAGCGGAAGGTGAGCACCACCGCGAAGGCCATGCGCGAGGCGTTCCACCGAATACCGCGCAGCCGCATCGCGCTGGAGACGGGGACGCATTCCCCCTGGGTGAGTCGGCTGCTGAGCGGGCTGGGCCACGAGGTAATCGTGGCGCACGCGCGCAAGGTGCGGCTGATCGGGGAGAGCCGGCGCAAGGACGACCGTCTGGACGCACGCACTTTGGCGCGGCTGGCGAGGATCGACCCGCAGTTGCTGTCGCCGGTGAAGCACCGCAGCGCCCAAGCGCAGGCGGACCTGACCCTGATCCGGGCGCGAGCGGGACTGGTGCGGGCCCGAACGGCGCTGGTCAACACGGTGCGCAGCCTGGCCAAGTCCTACGGGGAGCGCCTGCGCAGCTGCAACGTGCGCAACATGGATCCCGAAAAAGCCGAAGGGCTGAGTCCCGAACTGCAGGCCGCGCTGGAGCCACTGCTGAGGACCATCGAGTCGCTGAGTGCAGGCATCCGCGAGTACAACCAGCGGATCGAAGCGCTGGCCCAACGGAGCTATCCCGAGGTGGCGCTGCTCAAACAGGTCAAGGGCGTGGGCACGCTGATCGCACTGACCTTTTTGCTGACCCTGGAAGACCCGCATCGCTTCCGCAAGAGCCGAGACGTGGGCTGCTACCTGGGACTGCAGCCAGGGCGAAGAAACTCCGGGCAGAGCGAGCCGCAAATGCACATCAGCAAGGAAGGCGACCCCTATCTGCGAACCCTGCTGGTGCAGGGGGCGCAGCACATTCTGGGGCCATTCGGCACCGACTGCGACCTGCGGCGCTGGGGCCTGAAGCTGGCCGAGCGCGGCGGCAAGAATGGCAAGAAGCGGGCCATCATCGCTACGGCACGCAAGCTGGCCGTGTTGCTGCATCGGCTGTGGGTTACCGGGGAATCCTACGAACCGCTGCATAACAGCAGATGCCGGGCAGTGCCCGCAGTGGCGTAAACCAAAACCTTCCGGGAAGGAAAAAGCAAAGCTCACATGCCGGGTTCCGGTGACTGCGTCGAACGCCTGGCCCAACTTTCATTCTCAGGAATGGAAGAGAGGTCGACTAACAGGTGGCAGCACCGGCTGCAACGAGAACGCCCAACTTGCACCGAGCGAACAATCTCGCTCACCCAGAGTGCGGATGGAAGGATGGCGACAGTGGCGACCCGGACGGAAAGAAAACCTTGCCCATGAAAAGAAAAACCAAAGAACCGACTTGACTCCGACCGGCCTTCTCATGGAAGGC
>JAICMT010000187.1 GCA_025929125.1 Acidobacteriaceae bacterium
GCCTGGCGGCCGAGGATGCTCAGAGTCTGAAGCTGGAACGGAGTGAGCCGGCGGCTGGGGAGGTCCAGCAGGAATAGCGATCCGATGCGGACCCCGGACGGGGTGGCGAGCGGAGCTGCGGCGTAGAAGGAGTAGGCGCGGCCCGAGATCACGATGCCCTCGGGAGCGAACGCGGGGTGGCTGCGGGTGTCCGGGATCTCGTAAACGCTGTGGGTGCGGAAGGGTGGAGCAGCGGGAAGAGCGCCGAGCGGCAAGTCGGTTTCTGGCATGCCGTATCGGGCGTGGATTCGGATCCGGTCAGCGGTGGTGAAGGAGATGGCGGCGATGGGGGCGTTGCACACTTTGGCAGCCAACTCGGCGAGGTCGTCGAGCGTGGGATCGGGCGGAGAATCTACGATTTGGTATCGCTCAAGCGTTTCAAGGCGCAGAGACTCGCTGCGAGTGAGATCGCTTTGTGGCAGAGTGCCGCTCATTGTCCTGTTTCATCGTAGGGGAAGGGCAAGGTGGGAAGCTGTGGCACTTTCGGGGAACCTTCTGATACTTCAGAGGTTGGAACAGAGTACGCGAGCGGAGGCGTGCCCATGGGGTTGGCACGCGGCGGCCCGAGAGCGCGTCTAATGGATTGATATACTTGTGGGCTGTGGCCTTCCTCGCGTAGCGTGTGGCGAGCGGGTGGCGGGCCCGGACAGGCGGGGCATGGAAAGCATTCTAAGCGGGATCAAATCTCCGGCAGACGTGAAGAGTCTGACGATTCCGCAACTCGGCGAGCTTGCCGCGGAGATCCGGGAACGGCTGATTGTAGGCGTATCCCGCACCGGCGGGCACATTGGTCCGAACCTTGGCGTGGTGGAACTGACGCTCGCAATGCATTACGTGTTCGATACGCCGCGAGACAGCTTTGTCTTCGATGTGAGCCATCAGGCCTACGTGCATAAGCTGCTCACGGGAAGGAATGAGCAGTTCGACACGATTCGGCAGCCGGGCGGGCTGAACGGGTTCATGTTGCGCACCGAGAGCGAGCATGACTCCTATGGAGCGGGACATGCGGGAACGGCGCTGAGCGCGGCGCTGGGTATGGCTGTGGCCCGGGACCTTGCTGGAGGCAAGGAACACGTTGTGGCACTGGCGGGCGATGCGGCGTTTACGAACGGGATTTCGTTCGAGGCGCTGAATAACATTGCGTCTCAGACACGACGACTGATTGTGGTCCTGAACGACAACGCATGGTCGATCGATAAGAATGTGGGCGCCATTGCCGAGTATCTGCACAAGATCGTGACCAACCCGACGGTTGCCGGACTGCATGACAGGGCGGTGGACCTGCTGGAACGGTTCGGCGGCAAGGCAGCCCGGCATGTGGCGCGAAAGGCAGAGGAGGCGGCGAAGGGCCTGATCGGGCCGGGCATGCTGTTTGAGGAGTTCGGGCTGAGCTACTACGGACCGCTGGACGGGCACAACCTGCCCCTGCTGATCGAGACGTTCAAATTTTTAAAGCAGCAGAACAAGCCAGTGGTGCTGCATGCAATTACGCAGAAAGGCCGCGGGTTTCAGCCAGCGCTCGAGAAACAGAAGAAGTTCCATGGGCTGGGGCCGTACGATCCTGCGACCGGTGAGACCAAACCGACGGGGCAGAAGACCTACTCGGAGATTTTCGCTGAGACGCTGGTGAAGCTGGCGAACGAGAATGAGAAGGTCATCGCCATTACAGCGGCGATGCCCAACGGCACGGCACTCGACCTGTTTCGGCCACATCATCCGAGGCGATACTTCGATGTCGGCATTGCGGAAGAGCATGCGGTAATCTTTGCCGCCGGAATGGCGAGCAAGGGGCTGAAGCCCTTCTGCGCGATCTATTCCACGTTCCTGCAGCGGGCGTTCGACCCGATCGTGCACGATGTGTGCCTGCAGGACCTGCCGGTGGTGTTCTGCATGGATCGTGGGGGCTTGAGCGGCGACGATGGGCCGACGCACCATGGCCTCTTCGACATCAGCTACCTGCGTGGCATACCGAACATCATTCATATGGTGCCGAAGGACGAGGACGAGCTCGCCGACATGATGTATACCGCGATGCTGCATCCGGGGCCGAGCGCGATCCGGTATCCGCGAGGCACAGGCCCCGGCGTGGCGATCAAGGAGCAGCCGCAGGCGCTCGAGATTGGAGTGGCTGAGGTGATCCAGGACGGCCAGGACGTCGCAGTGTTCGGGCTCGGGGCGATGCTGCCGGAGGCAATGCGCCTGGCAGCCATCCTGCAGAAGGAAGGGTTCTCGGTAGCGGTGGTGAATCCAAGATTCGCCAAGCCGGTGGACCGGGCGTGCATTGAAAAGTACGGGCGGCGCTGTGGGCTGCTGGTGACGCTGGAGGACCATGTGCTGGCGGGCGGGTTCGGATCGGCGGTGCTGGAGGCGGTAAGCGAGCAGGAACTCGGGGTGCCAGTCGTGCGGGTGGGCTGGCCGGACCAGTTCATCGAGCACGGCAAGGTAGAACTGCTGCGGCAGAAGTATGGTCTGACTGCAGAGGCGGCGCTAGAAAAGATGCGGCCCTACTTGGCGGCGCTAGAGAGCGGGCGCATGGTAGCGCGCTAGAAACTATGCAGAGAGCTTGCCGCTCGCCGCAGGACCTGCAAGCTGAGACTTGGAGATGGGAACCACAGGATTGAGGAACGCCGGCATAAGCTCGAGGATTCGCTTCTGCCGGTAGGCGAAGGTGCGGTCAAGTTGCCTGCGCACGAAGAGTGTGTCGGCGAGACGAGCTACAGGAGGCTGGTACTCCACCTGGTCGACCATGATGGTGAAGTTGATGCCGGCACGGTCCACGGCGCGAAGGCGATGGGCGTGGCTCCAGAAGGCAAACGGGCCAGCGATCTGAACGTCTACGAAATGACTGTTGAGCTCGAACTCGGTGATCTCTGCCAGCCAGTGCATGCGAAGGGGAAGCAGAGGAATCGGTCGAAAGCTGAGAGTTATCCGCGATCCAATACCGGCCATAGGGGTCTTTCCGGATGACTGCGGAGGAGGAAGCAGCTTCGCATCGTCGATGCGCGCTATCTGACCAGGCGGCATGAGTGGAGGAAGATTGGCGGGACAGGCGAGAAACGAAAAAACGGCGTCGACGGGATAAGGAAGCCACTGTTCGGCCTGAAAGGAGAAGCTCATAGGGCCCACCGGTATGGACGCTCTCAGCAGCAGCGGGAGTTTCTCTGGGCTGATTACGGAGTCCGGGAAGAGATGCGCTTTCCCATGATAGTGAAATCCGCGAGTTGTTGGTAGGTCAGCCGGGGAATGTGACCCGAAAGCGTATTTGACAACCGTAGCCCAGCAAGTCAACTTGGGAAAGCGGCATGGCTGGGCCTGAGCCGCGTCAGACAGGTATGGAGACACAGATAGAGCCGGAGCTGCGATCGGGGAAGAGAGCGAAGAGAGCTCGGGCACATGACCGGGGGCTGGTGCTCATTGGCGGATTCAAGCTGCTGGAGTCTGTCTTCTTCTTCCTGGTTGGGGTCGGTGTTCTGCACCTGATCGGCAAAGACCTGGAAGATGAGGCGCTGAAGTTGACCACGCACCTCCGATTCGATCCGGATGGACGGCTGGTCGGGTGGGTTCTGAATCACGTGGACAGCATTACGGCGGTTCGGCTGAAGCAGATCGGGATTGCGACTTTCTCTTATGGATCGCTCCGGATTATTGAAGGTATCGGCCTGGTGTTTGAGAAGCTGTGGGCCGAATACCTGACAGTCGGAGCCACAACGATCTTTCTGCCGTGGGAAATCTACGAAATCTGCCGGCATTTGGACTGGATTCGCGTCGGTGTTCTTGTCACGAACCTTGTGGTGCTGGCCTATCTAAGCTGGTCGCTGCGGCGGCGGCTGCGGAATGGCGAGGCAGCGGGACAGTGAGAGCTGCTGATTCTCTCGCTGCTCATTTTCGCTTTTAGTTCGCCTACCAAATCCCTGTAGCCAGCGCAAGGCCAGGTACCGGCCTAGCAAACTCTATATATGGGGTTGATCGTGATAACGACACTAGGGCTAGAGTTTTCCACACCACTTTAACTTTTCCCAGAGAATACCCACAATTTTGGGCTTGCTATCGCTCACTCGCTGCGTCAGGATGACGATGTGGAACAAAGTGGTCGAAAGTGGAGCACTGGGAATAAAAGCAATGCCACCGCAGCCACTTTACGCTTCCAGCGCGGTTTTCCACGCTGGCAAGTGTGGTTCTGGGTATGAGGCGCAGGGATGTTTCGAGGCAATCACCAGACGCGAGTGGACGAGAAGTTCCGGCTGAAGCTGCCGGCCGAGTTCAAGCGCCGGGTGGACGAGGTGTACGGGCCGCTGTTTTACATCACCAGCGTGGATGGCAAGCGGGCGCAGTTATACCCGATGAAGGAGTGGGAGGCGATTGAGGCGAAGATCGTCCAGTTGGAGCCGACCGACCCGCAGCGCGAGGATTTTCTGAACGTTACGAGCTATTACGGGCAGACGGTGGAGATGGATTCGCAGGGCAGGTTGTTGTTGCCCCCGGTCATCCGGCAGGCGGCGAGCCTGGCAGGTGAGGTGAATGTGCTGGGGATGCAGACGGTGCTGGAAGTGGTGAATGCAGAGATGTTCGAGGCCCATTGGAAGGGACC
>JAICMT010000093.1 GCA_025929125.1 Acidobacteriaceae bacterium
ACCATTGCTGCGGGCCCGAGCCTGTGATAGTCACGGCGGAGCACAGTTGTTGCGGAGGTGACGTGAACGCCAGTCCCGCGCCACCTGCTGCATCCTCCTGCTGCTCCGCAGAGTCTGCCTCGCCGAAGGACAGTTGCTGCGGCGGCGCAGAAGAGTCCGAGCCCGCCTCCAAGACTCATAGCTGCGACTGAACTGGAGCTTCGAGGCTGCCGCAAACGACGAAGCCCCTCGCAGGGGCTTTCGTCTCTCGTAGGTCAGGCTGTATTAGAGGAACAGAGGCGCCATCACGAACGTCACCGTACACAGCAGCTTGATCAAAACGTGAATCGAGGGGCCGGCGGTATCTTTGAACGGATCGCCAACCGTGTCTCCGACTACGCCCGCCTTGTGCGCCTCCGAGCCTTTGCCGCCGTGCTCGCCGGTCTCAATATACTTCTTGGCATTGTCCCAGGCGCCGCCACCGTTATTCATAAAGATGGCGAACAGGATGCCGCTGATAGTACCTACCATCAGCAACCCGGCAACGGATTCGGCAGCGAGCGTCGGTGTCTCTGGCGTGTTGAACGCCCGGAAGATCAGCCCGACTACCACCGGCACTCCGACGGCCAACACGCCCGGCCAAACCATCTCCCGCAGCGCCGCCTTAGTTACCATGTCCACGCAACTTCCATAATCCGGACGCGACGTGCCCAGCATGATTCCGGGATCGGCTTTGAACTGCCGCCGAACCTCCCCGATAACTGCGTACGCGCTCTTGCCCACTGCCTGAATCGCGAACGAGCTGAACAGGATGACGAGCGCGGCGCCAATCAGTGAAGCAACGAAGACTGGCGGCTTGGCGATGTTGACTCCATTCAGCAGCAGCTTCGGATCCACGATGTAATGGCCCAATCCGTCGAGTACCCCGAACTTCGCCCGTATCAGCTCGTTTACCTCGTCCAGATAGGCCGAGAACAGCAGGAAGGCCGCCAGCGCAGCGGAACCGATGGCATATCCCTTGGTGAGGGCCTTGGTGGTGTTGCCCACGGAGTCCAGGCGGTCCGTGCGGTCGCGTACCTCCTGTGGCTGGTGGGACATCTCCGCGATGCCGCCGGCGTTATCGGTGATCGGCCCGAAGGTGTCCATGGCGAGAATGTAGGCGCAGGTTGCGAGCATGCCCTCGGTGGCAACGGCTGTGCCGAACAGTCCGGCAGCGGTTCCCGAGATCATCGGCAGCGCATGCATGCCGCAGTAGAAGCTGCCCAGGATCGAAGCCGAAATGGCGATGACGGGCATCGCAGTCGATTCCATACCGACCGCCAGCCCGGAGATGATGTTCGTCGCGGAACCCGTGGCGCAGGAAAGCGCGATCATTCTTACGGGCCGGTAGCGGTGCTCGGTGTAGTACTCGGTAATCCAGACAAACAGGAAAGAGTTGGCCATTCCGATCAAGCCGGCAACGAAGAACCAGAGGTAATTCGAACCTGGGATATGGCCCAGCAGGAAGCGGGTCGAGAGGTAAATGCCCACCGCGCCCAACGCGGTCGTGATGTAGTAGCCGCGGTTGAGCGCCACCATCGGATCCTCAGCCTCGCTCTTCAGCCGCACCGTGTAGATGCCGACGATCGACGACAGCAATCCAAACGCGCGAGCCACGAAGGGGAAGAAGATCGCCAGGATGGCCGCTTCCGGCGCGTAGTTCTTCAAGCGGGCGAACAACGCGACGGCCAGAATCATGGTGCCGATATTCTCGGCGGCTGTGGACTCGAACAGGTCTGCGCCGCGTCCCGCGCAGTCTCCCACGTTATCGCCCACCAGGTCGGCGATAACAGCCGGGTTTCGGGCATCGTCCTCGGGAATCCCCGCCTCCACCTTGCCCACCAGGTCGGCGCCGACGTCTGCTGCCTTGGTGTAGATGCCCCCGCCCAGTTGGGCAAACAGCGCCACAAAGCTGGCTCCAAACCCGAAGCCGACGATCTCGTAAGGTACAGTCTCCGGCCGGCTCAATCCGCCGAAGGCGAGAAAGATGAGGCTCACGCCCAGCAGCGACAGCGAAACAACGGAAAGCCCGGTCACCGCGCCTCCGCGCAGCGCCATGCGCAACGCTCCGTTGAGGCTGGTCCGTGCTGCCGATGCGGCCCGCAGGTTTGCGCGAATGGAGACGAACATGCCCGAGAAGCCCGCGAGGCCCGAGCAGATGGCTCCGGCAAAAAAGCTGACCACCGTCTTCAGAGCAAGCGCCTGGCCCTTATGCATGAATAGATACAGCACATAGATGACAACCGCGAGTACCACCGAAAACGCATAAATTGTCGTGTACTGGCGTTTCATAAACGCCTCGGCGCCTTCCTTGATGGCGGCTGCGATCTGCTGCATCCCTGGAGTGCCGGTGTCCGATCTCAAAACCTCGCGAGTGAATAAAGCCGCTATAAACAACGAAAAAAGGCTCACCCCGAGAAAAAACCATACCCAATGTTGAATCAGATTCAAATGTCCCTCCGGACAAGTTGGTTGCGCGCCGTGCGAAGCCCGGAGCAAGAGCAACTGTACAACACTCGTGCAATGTTATGTTCAGTTGTCATGCTTCTCCATGCCGCCACGTCGAATCCCGGCAAGCTCCGCGACTTCGGCTACGCCGCCGAGTTCCAACGAGACGACTTCAGCATCCGGCCCCTCCCCGGTCTGGCTGGAATCGTTGCGCCGCCGGAGGACGAACCCACGTTCGAGGCCAACGCGCGCGTCAAGGCGGCTTACTACTCCCGCCACGCCCCCGGCCGGCTCGTCCTGGCCGACGACTCCGGGCTTGAAGTGGCAGCGCTGGGTGGAGCACCGGGTGTGCGAAGTGCCCGTTACGCTGACGACCAGCAACAAGCCCAGCGCCGGCCCTTGGATCCCGCACTCACGCTCGACGAGCGCAACAATGCCGCGCTGCTCGCAAGCCTTGCCGGAATCCCCGAAGGCGCCCGCCGAGCCAGCTATCGCTGCGCCCTCGCTCTTGCCCGCGACGGCGAAGTCCTCCACTCAGCCGAGGGGTGTCTCCACGGAGTGATCCTCACCGCGCCCCGAGGTTCCTCTGGTTTCGGTTACGACCCAATCTTCTATCTGCCGGAGTGCGGGTTCACTATGGCGGAGATCGATCCTGTCATGCGTATGAAGCTCAGCCACCGCGGCCGGGCACTTCGTAATCTGCTGCCTCTCATTACTGGCGAGTAGCCATAATCGCACCGATGGTCCGCTAATCGCACCATATCTCGCTGAAATGTTTGACTCGACTGTGCACGGGCGAAATAATCCTCTTGCCTCCGCGCGTATCGGCATGTCCCTTGCAAGCGAGCGCCGCCGCGCAAAGCGCTCCTTAGGAGTTCCAAGCTTTATGGCAACAGCCGCAACCCCAGCACCTCCTGCAGGCTCCCACCGAGCGCCCCTTCGCGGAGTACAGCCCCTTCGCGCCGGTGAGGGCCACTCGTTTTTCTGGCGCCGCATGCACTCGCTCTCCGGCATTATTCCCATCGGAGCGTTTCTGGTGGAGCACATCGTCTCCAACTTCGAGACCTGGAACGGACCGCTCGCCTACGCCCAGCAGGTCAAGTTCCTCAATTCGCTCCCGCTGGTCCGCGTCCTGGAGTGGGTTTTCATTTTCATCCCGCTCGCGTTTCACGCGCTGTACGGTCTGTACATTGCCTTTCGTGGCCGCGTAAACGTGAATGTCTATCCCTGGGCAGGGAATTGGGGCTACCTCATTCAGCGTGTCACTGGGATCATCGCGTTCGCTTACATCATTCAGCACGTGTGGAGGCAGCGCTTCTCCGGAGTCATGCTGCCTGAGCACCCTGGCGCGGCGTTTGCGAAGGTCCAGCACGAGCTTTCCAATCCCTGGATGCTGGCGATTTATGTCATCGCCATGATTGCAACCTGCTGGCACTTCGGCTACGGCGTATGGCTCTTCGCCGCTAAGTGGGGCATCACCCCGGGTGACCGCGCCCGCAGGCGCTTCGGATACGTCTGCGGCGCGGTTGGAGCGGCTCTTTGCCTTATGGGCCTCATCAGCATCTACGCGGTCGTCTACAAGTATCCGAATGCGCCGGACGACGTGATGCCTGCCCAGCCTCCTGGAGTCGTGGAGCCCGCCCCTATTACGCCTCCGCCCGGTTCGGTCAACGCCAATCCTTCGCGGTTCCAGCAGTAGACCTCAGTTCAGCGCCAACCGAAAGTTCAGGATTCCGCTCATGGCAGCAGCAACACCCAGAATCATCGTTGTAGGCGGCGGCCTCGCCGGGCTCTCTGCCGTCATCAAGATCGCCGAGGCCGGCGGCAAGGTCGACCTCTTCTCCATCGTGCCGGTCAAGCGCTCACACTCCGTCTGCGCTCAAGGTGGCATCAACTCCGCCAAGAACCTCAAGGGGGAGGGCGACTCCGCCTGGGCCCACTTCGACGACACCATCTATGGCGGCGACTTCCTTGCCAACCAGACACCCGTCAAGCAGATGTGCGAGCAGGGGCCGGCGATCATCGACCTGCTCGACCGAATGGGCGTGCCCTTCAACCGTACTCCGGAGGGCCTGCTCGACTTCCGCCGCTTCGGCGGCACACTCTTCCATCGCACGGCCTTCGCCGGAGCCACCACCGGCCAGCAACTCCTCTACGCCCTGGATGAGCAGGTCCGCCGATACGAGTCCGAGGGCAAGGTCACCAAGTACGAAGGCTGGGAGTTTCTCTCCGCCGTGCTCGACTCCAAAGGCACCTGCCGCGGCATCACCGCCATGGACCTGCGGTCCATGCAAACCCGGACCTTCCCAGCCGATGCCGTTATCGTCTGCACCGGGGGTAACGGAGCCATCTTCGGCAAGTCCACCAACTCGGTTGTCTGCACCGGCTCCGCACAGTCTGCGCTCTATCAGCAGGGCGCCTATTATGCCAACGGCGAGTTCATCCAGGTACACCCCACGGCTATTCCGGGCGAGGACAAACTCCGGCTCATGTCGGAGTCAGCCCGCGGCGAAGGCGGTCGTGTCTGGGTCCCGAAGGACAAAAACGACAAGCGATCCGCGCAGTCCATCCCCGAGGGCGACCGCTGGTACTTCCTCGAGGAGTGGTATCCCAAGTACGGCAACCTCGTCCCGCGCGACGTCGCTACCCGGGCCATCTTCAAGGTCGTCTACGAGCACGGCATGGGCATCGATGGCCAGCCCATGGTCTACCTCGACGTCTCCCATCTGCCCCCTGCCAGCCAGCACAAGCTTGAAGGAATCCTCGAAATCTACGAGAAGTTCGTAGGTGACGACCCGCGCAAAGTACCGATGAAAATATTTCCGGGTATGCACTACACGATGGGCGGCCTCTGGGTGGATTTCGACCAGCAGACCAATATCCCCGGTCTGTTTGCAGCCGGTGAAGCGGACTACTCCATCCACGGCGCGAACCGTCTCGGCGCTAACTCGCTGCTCTCCTGCATTTACGGTGGCTTTGTCGCCGGACCGGCGGCGATGAAGTATGCGCGCTCGGTGGACGCCCAGGAAGGCGACGGAGGCCACGCCGCCGAGCTTCAGCGCCAGAACGAGATGAACTCCGGGCTACTCAATAATCCCGGCACCGAGAACCCTTTCAAGATATGGCGCGAGCTCGGCGAAACGATGACCCAGCACGCCACCATCATCCGCTACAACAAGGGACTGGACGAGGCTGATGCCAAGATCGTCGAGCTGCTCGACCGGATGCGGAACGTAAACCTCTCCGACAAGACCCAGTGGGCCAACACCAGCTTCGCGTTCACCCGGCAGCTCTACAACATGCTTCACCTGGCCAGGGTGATCGTGCAGGGTGCCCGTCTGCGGGACGAGAGCCGGGGCGCACACTACAAGCCTGACTTCCCCGAGCGCAACGACGAGAAGTTCCTCAAGACCACGAAGGCCGCCTTCACCGGCGAGGCTCCCCGGTTCGAGTACGAGGAAGTCGACCTCAGTCACATCAAACCGCGGCCACGCCGTTACGACGTAACCGCCTGAGGCCAAACTACCCGATGCAGACAGGCAGAACCAGTCCGATTGACCGCGAGCTCAGAAAGGAACATCCTACTGTGCATTATGGATGCGCATCCGACTCTGACCATGTTTGTCTATGTCGCCCTCATCGTGTTTGCCTTGATCGTCATCGCGTACTGGGTCATCTACACCCGCCGGCTGAAGACCTCGCCGCGGCTGGGCAAGAACGAAGGGATTGCACTCGCCACGGAAGAGCGCGAGCGCAGCGACAATCCGCGTCACGCTGCCTGAATGGCTGGTGTGGCTCCCGGGTTGGAAGTCTGAGGAGAGTACTGCCCGCTGCGCAGCGGTTTCCCGGAAACGGCAAGTGGAATGAGAACAAGGGCTTCGGCTCCTGAGGGACAAATCGGAATGGCGACTGCAACGCTTGAGACATCGAACCACGCAACCACCCCACGGCAGAACGGCCGTACCATTCGGGTCGAGGTTTACCGCCAGGAAACTCCCGACAAGCC
>JAICMT010000332.1 GCA_025929125.1 Acidobacteriaceae bacterium
CTCAGTGAAGACAAGCGCTTCAAAATCTTCTGCGGGTCGGCCAATCGCGCGCTCTCGGAAGAGATTTGCAAGTTCGTTGGGGTGCCGCTGGGCGAGTCGCGCCTGCAGCGTTTTTCCGACGGCGAGGTTTACTTCCAGCTGCTGGAAAACGTTCGCGGCGTGGACGTCTTCCTGGTGCAGCCGACGTGCCGCCCGGTGGACGAGCACCTCATGGAACTGCTCATTATGATCGATGCCCTGAAGCGCGCCTCTGCCGGACGGATCACCGTGGTGATCCCGTACTACGGCTACGCCCGCCAGGACCGCAAAGATCGCCCGCGTGTCGCCATCACCGCCAAGCTGGTAGCGGACCTGCTCTCCACCGCCGGTGCCAATCGAGCGTTGCTGGTCGACCTGCACGCCGCCCAGATTCAGGGCTTCTTCAATATCCCTGTCGATCATCTGTTTGCCAGCCCGGTGCTGGTCGGTTACGTCCGCGAGCTCAACCTGCCGCAGCTTACCGTGGTTTCGCCGGACGCCGGCGGCGTGGAGCGCGCCCGCTTCTTCGCCAAAAAGCTGGAAGTGCCGCTCGCGATCGTCGACAAACGCCGCACCGACATCAACGTGACCGAGGTGATGAACGTGATCGGCGACGTGCGCGACCGCACCTGCCTCATCCTCGACGACATCATCGACACCGCAGGCACACTGGTCGGCACCGTGGATGCGCTGCTGGCGCAGGGTGCCAGCAAGGTGTACGCCTGCGCCTCGCATGCCGTGCTCTCCGGTCCGGCCATCGAGCGCATCGCCAACTCGCGGCTCGAAGAGCTCATCGTCACCAACACCATCCCGCTTCGCCCGGAGGCGCAGCAGGTAGCGAAGATCAAGGTGCTCTCCATTGCCGGCCTGCTGGGCCGCGCCATCGAAAGCATCCACATGGAAACCAGTGTGAGCACGCTATTCAGTTAGGCGGGTTTCTCGTCAGTTCAGTTAGGCGAGTTTCTCGTCAGTCGTTAGTTGCAGTACAAATCAGCGGCACAGCCGCAAACGGAGCGAAGAGCAGTTTCAAGTTGGAAGCTGCTCCTCGTGCCCGAAAGGAAAATAGAAATGGCCATCTCCACCATCCCCGCCGTAGTCGCCACACCGCGCTCCGGCAAGTTCAATAAGAATGCAGCCCGCCGCGTTCGCGCCGCCGGTCAGATTCCCGCCGTTGTGTATGGCGCCGGTCAGAATTCGGTCGCGGTTGCAGTCGATCCGAAGATCATCACCCGCATTCTGCACTCCGAGTCCGGCCACAACACCATCTTCGACCTGGACATCTCCGGCAGCGGCCTAGCCAAGGCGATGATTGTCGACTGGCAATACGAGCCCATCAAGGGCGCGCTGCTGCACATTGACCTCAAGCGCATCGCAATGGACAAGGCCATGCGGGTCTCGGTTCCGGTGCAACTGATCGGCGTGCCTACCGGCGTGAAGAATCAGGGCGGCATTCTCGAGCAGGTCATCCGAGAAGTGGAGATCGAGTGCCTTCCCTCGGATATCCCGAGCCACTTGGACGTCGACGTGACCGGCCTCGAGATGAATCAGTCCATCCACATCTCCGACCTGCCGCACTCCGGCTCCATCAAGTTCATGGACGACGAGGGCCTGACCGTGGCCCACGTAACCGCAATCCGGGAGGCTCCGGCTGAGGTTGAGGCCGAGCCAACGGCTGCCGAGCCCGAGGTCGCCAAGAAGGGCAAGACCGACGCCGAAGCAGCACCGGCCGAGAGTGCGAAGAAGTAACGCGGCAGAGCACGTCCGCGCACATGGATTTACCTGGAGCAGCAGAGGACTCGCGGCTCCAGCAGCAGAAGGAGCCGCAGGCTCCGGAAGGAACAGAGCGGAGTGAAACTGATCGTCGGGCTCGGCAACCCGGGTATCGAATATCAGTTCACTCCGCACAACGCCGGGTTCCTGGCCGTCGATCGCATTGCAGAGTTCTGCAACGCGACGGTCGCCAACCGGCGAGGCAGAGCGCTTACGGGCAAGGCAACGCTGGCAGGAGAAGAATTACTGCTGGCCAAGCCGGAGACGTACATGAACCTGAGCGGAATTTCCGTCGCCGCTTTGGTTCGTGAGCTCGAGATCCCGATCCCGTCTTCGGACCTGATCGTGATCTACGACGAGTTGGACCTGCCGCTGGGCACGATCCGCATTCGCGAGCGCGGGTCGGCCAACGGCCACAACGGGGTGAAGTCGATCTCCGGTGCGCTCGGTACGGAAGAGTGGTTGCGCATTCGCATCGGGGTCGGCAAGCCGCTCCCCGAGGCAGCAGGGCGCGAGATGAAAGCAGGCGGCAAGGACTTCCTGCTCTCGCCCATGCGCAAGCAGGAACTGGCTGCACTGGACGAAGTACTGGATCGCGTCCGTGCCGCCGTCGAGGCCATCTTTACCCGGGGCCCCGGTCCCGCCATGAGTGAGTTCAACAGGAGCAGTTGCTAGTGGTTGGGTACGAATTTCCAAACCGGGCCGGCAGAACAGACGTCGGAACGGTGCGAAGCAGAACTTCGCAGAAAGAAGTGAAAATGAACCGTGTCTACGAAATCATGTTTATCGTCCGCCCGGACGTTGAGGAGGCCGATCTCGACAAGCTGATCGAAGGCTTCACCCAGAACATCACCGCCGGAGGCGGCGAAATCAAGGGCGTTGAGAAGATGGGCCGCCGACGTCTGGCTTACACCGTGCGCAAGTTCAACGACGGCTTCTACGTACTGCTCACCGTCGACGCGCCCGGCAACCTGATCGGCGAGATCGAGCGCCGGCTGCGCGTCTCTGAGCCCGTCATCAAGTTCATCACCGTGCGCATGGACGAGGAACAGAAGCGCCTGGCCAAGGTGAAGGCCCTCCGCGACAGCAAGGTGAAGCGCAGCGCTCAGCCCGCCCCGGTTGCGGAATCCGTCACCGAGGCTCCCATCCCGGCAGTCGAGACTGCCGAAGCCACCGCTTAGTTTTTGAGATCCGGGCGCCCATCCTTCCGGCAAGGCCAGACGGATTCGGGAGTCCAACCGACAATCCTGCCTGTTCCGCTTCACTCCGCCCCCAGGCGGATGTTCCAAAGACCACAACGCGGGTCTGGAGCGCGAACCCGGCAACAACCCTTATGAGAGGA
>JAICMT010000208.1 GCA_025929125.1 Acidobacteriaceae bacterium
AGCAGCGGTGAGTTGGGCTTAATACTCGCGCTGGTACATGCCGGAGACGCGGTCGTGCCAGCTGAGCTTCTCCTCGTCGCGGACCGCCCAGATGAAACCGAGCCCGACGGGCACGCCGGAGAGCAGCACGGCCAGGATCCGGCGGCGGATGGCCCGGCGGCTGGGGTTCTCGTCGCGGAAGGTGCAGAGCGCAATGCGCGCACAGCGCATGCCGGGGGTGGCCGACGAAAAGGTGAAGAACAACGCCTGATAGGCGAGGCAAAGCAGCAGCGCCACCATCGCGCCAGCGCCGAGCAGCACCCTGCCCTCGGGCGTTCGCAGCGCGTCCACGAGCGTACCCAGGCTGAACGAGTGCAGCACCTCCACATTGCCGGAGGTGATGCATGCCGCTGCGGCAAAGGCGGCGAGCGCAATCCCGATGACTACGCTGTTGATGGCGGCGGCCACCGTTCTCCGCTCGACAGAGGCAATTCCTGGCATCGTTGCAGCCATGGCCGAATGGGTCGGCTCCGGATCCATCTCCGGTGCGGCGGCGGGGGCGCCGAGGTGGATCGAGGTCCACTGCGGCGCCTCGGCTTCTTCGGATGCGGGCTGGGTCGAGATCTGCCCGGGCTCGACCTCGAAGATGCGCAGTTGGCTCTCCTCGGTTTCGCCCACTTCTTCGCGCAACGGACCTTCGGCGAGACGGGGCCGCGCCTTGCGCGAGGCGACAAGCTGGCGGGGAAACTGGATAAGGTTGGCGGGCAGCGGCTCCGGGCGGGAGGAGAAGTCTTCGAAGACGGGCGCCTGGCGGAAGGCAATCTCCTCATCGAGCGCGATTGCGTCCGCGCCGTCGTACTGCATAGTGTCGCGCTCGAAGCTGAGATTCTCCTTAAGCGCGTTGCGGCGCAGCTCCGGCCAGGACAGCTCGTGCTCCAGCCGGACCGCAAAGGGCTGGACCGGCGGAGCGGGAGCGGCTTGCGGCTGCGGGATGGGCTGCTGCTGCTCGTGCGGGACGGACGCGCGTTGCGGCTTTGGACGACGCGGGGGCTGAGCGGCCTCCGGCCAGAAGCTCATCTCCTCCGGCGTGTGTGCGGTATGGGCCGCGCGCCCAGCCGCTGTGACCTCGGCCGCTTCGTGCTGAAGTGCCTTGGAGGAGAGCGTTTGATTCTCGAGCGCTTCGTTCTCCAGGGCGTCGAGCAGGCTTTGCTGGGCGGCCTCCATGGCCTGTGCCTGGATGGCGGCGACTTCGGCTGCGGCGCGCGCCTGTTGCACGGCGCGTTCGGCCTCGGCGGCGAGAAAGGCGTGATAGCTCTGCTGGTGGCTGTAGCGCTCGGCGACTGCGGCGGCGATTTCAGCGGCGCGGCCGGAGCCTCTTGCCGCGGCCTGCTCCACGGAAGTTTGTCCGGGCTTCACTCCCGCACGGCGGCTGCGATGTGCCGCCAGCCGCTCGGCTGCCTGCTGGCGCAACGCCGCACCGTTGGTGATCGCCGCAGCCACGTTGTTGGCTGCTGCGTGCTCCGGTGCGCATCCCGGCAGTGTGTCCAGCAGTGCGGAGCCCATTTTGCTCTACTCGCTTCCTTTAAATCGTCTACCCTCAGAGAGTGGTGCGCACGCGATCTTTCCACCGGCCAGGGCACTCGGGCGGACCGGTTTCCCAGGCGGAATCGGCTCTTCCGGAGGCCCCGACGGCATGCCGCCGGCCCCGCGCACATCATCTTCGGAGCATTCTTCTCTCCATAACTACCACGCTGCTGCTTGCAAATCCGCAGCGGCTCTGCGCGCAGCAGTTGACGACTGAGGCACCTCCTTCCGCCGCGGCCGTTTCTGGCGCAGAAGATACTGCGCACGGCTACCCGGACGCTGAGCCGATCGCCACGCCCAACCCCGCCGACGCAATCCACTTCACCACCGCCGCAGGGGGCCGCCAGACCGTCTCGCCGACCAAGGTCGTGCTGGAAGGCGGAGCCGAGATCGACTGGCACGGAAGCATGCTGCTGGCCGACCGCATGGAGTACGACCGCGCGACCGGCGATCTCGTGCTGACGGGACACGTCGTGCTGAACGATCCGGACGACGACGTGCGCATCGAGGCAAGCCACGGCGAGTTCAACCTGAAGGCTCGCACCGGCCGCTTCTTCGATGTGTCGGGGTCCATGGGATTGCGCCGCCGCACCGGCGCGGGCCTGACCAGCGTCAATGCGGCTCCGACGGGGGCCGGAGTCCGCCGCACTGTCTACGAGAACGGGAGCCCGTTCCTGTTTACCGGCCGGCTTGTGACTAAGACCGGCACACGGACCTACAACATCTACGGCGGCACGGTGACCTCCTGCCAGCTTCCACGGCCGGACTGGCTGCTCTCCGCCTCCGAGTTTGCGGTGGACGGACCGACTGCGCGCGCGCGCAACACCGTGTTCCGCCTGCTGGGGCTGCCACTGCTGTGGCTGCCGTATGCGACTCATCCGGTGGATACCGACAGCCGGCAGAGCGGCATCCTGATTCCTGAGATGGGATTCAACTCCGCGAGCAAGGGCTCGACCATCGGCGAGCAGGTTTACTGGGCGATCGATCGCAGCACCGACCTGACCGCCGGGTTCCTGTACTACTCGGCGCGCGGATGGGAGCAGACCGCGGGCTTCCGGCATCGCGGCGTCGGCGACAACTTTGCCAGCGCGCGCTACAGCGGACTGCAGGACCGCGGCTACTTCTCCGGCGGCACCTACATCAACCAGAGCGGCACCGATGTCACCTTCTCCGGCCGGTACGACTTCGACGCCGCCGGCCAGCACGACGATACGCTGCCGCCCGCGACGCAATCGCGGTTAGTCGGCAACGTGGAGTACCTCAGCTCGTTCGCATATCGCCAGGCGTTCTCTCGCAACTTTAACCAGGCAGTCTCGAGCGACGTGCACTCCATCGTCTATGGGATCCATGAGTGGAACGGCATGGCCGCCTCGCTGGAGGGCGACCGCTACCAGGGAGAGAAGCGCGTCGCTAACACCAAGGTCACGCCGATCCAGACCGAGCAGCAGGTCCACATCTTCCACGCGCCCGCGCTCGAGTTCGTCACCACCGATCACCGTCTGGGCTCCACTGGGCTGGAGTGGAACGTGGGCGGTTCCGCCGCCGCTCTGAAACGGTCGCAGCCCAACTTCGCCACTAGCGGTATGGTGGAGCGCATCGACGTGCAGCCCGAGCTCGCCTACCCGCTGCACTTCGATGGCTGGCAGCTTCGTCCCGCCATTGGCGGCCGTGAGACCTTCTACACCCGCAGCCGCATGCCGGGGCTGCCGCCGATGGAGAGCACCAGTTCGCTCAACCGGCTCAACCTGACGATGCAGGTAGACGTTCGGCCGCCGGTGGTGGAGCGCAGCTTCACCTCAGGCCTGCTGCCCTGGCTGTTCGGCGGCACAGTGCGCCACACGATCGAGCCCTCCATCACCTATCGCTATGCCTCAGGCGTCGATAACTTCGCGAAGGTGCTGCGCTTCGACACTGTCGACGTGGTCAGCGACACCAACGAGCTGGAGTACGGCGCCACGCAGCGCCTGTTCGTGCGCCACAATTCCAACCAGCCCTGCCGTGATGTGAGCCGCGCCGCCGACGCGCTGGAAGTGCTCCGCTCCGCAGGCAGGCCGGAGGACGCCGTCTCCAACCCGGGCGATCCCGGCGGCCTCGATGAAGACGCACCGCAGCAGGTCTGCGGCAGCCGGGAGTGGATCAGCTGGCGATTGGCGCAGCGTTACTTCTTCAACCCGAGCTTCAGCGGAGCGGTGGTCACCGGGCCGCGCACGATCCTCGCCACCACGCTCAACTTCTCCGGCATCTCGTTCCTCACCCGGCCGCGCAATACCTCGCCGCTGATCTCGCGCATGCGCGTCCGCACCTCCGAGCACACGGACCTGGAATGGGATTTTGACTTCGATCCGTGCGCCGTGCCCCTGTCGCTCTCGCCCGGAGCACCCGCGCACGGCTGCAACGCGCGCTTCACCTCCAACAACCTCTACCTGGATGTCCACCAGGGCAATCTGTTTTCCGGTATCGGATATGCGCGGCTCTTTGCTCCGGGGCGCTCTTACGTCGAAGGCGTGTCGTCGCCGGTCGCCGAGTTCAACCAGATGCGCGTGCTGCTGGGCTTTGGTCGGCCCACACGCCGGGGGCTGAGCGCAGCGGCTTACACGGGGCTCGACCTCGACCTTGCCACCGTGCAGTATGGCGCGGTGCAGGCTTCCTACAACTGGAACTGCTGCGGTATCAGCATGGAGTATCGCAAGTACGAGCTGGGCACGACTCGCAACGACAACGGCTATCGCTTCAACTTCAGCCTGGCCAACATTGGCACTGCGGGCAACCTGCGTCACGCGAACCAGATCTTCTAGGTGCTGTCGGGGCCGCCTTCCAGGTGAGCTGCACCCACGGCAACTTCAGGTGAGCTTTTTG
>JAICMT010000140.1 GCA_025929125.1 Acidobacteriaceae bacterium
GCCGAACGAAAGTTCTCGGCCGAGCTGCAGGTGCTTGCGCTCAATGTGCTGAATCATCCAAACCTCACGCAGCCGATTGCGGTAGTGGATTCGCCGCTGTTCGGACGATCGGTCGGCCTCACCGGCGGCGGCTCGCTCTCGCCGAGCCGTTGCTTCGACATGCAGTTGATGGTCAAGTTCTAACCACGCCGTCGGCACTTCGCAGGCAAGCGGGTTGGCTGAGCGGCTAGACTTGACCCATGGGATGGGTGGCCAGAATAGCGCGCCGAAGGCCGGCAGACTGGGGGCTGGCGTTCGAGGCGCTATTGCTGCTAACCAGCTTTCGGCTGGCACTGGCGTGGTTCCCTGCAAGCACAATTCTCGGCAGACTCGCGCGGGGCGCTGGCGCAGAAGCCGCGTATAACGCGACGGGGCAGCAGATGCGGATGGCGCGGCGGGTGCAGTGGGCAGTGAGCGCGGCGACACGGCACTCTCCGGTAGAATTTGTGTGCTTTCCTCAGGCGCTGGCGGGCTACTGGATGCTGCGCCGAAGAGGAGTCGCTGCAACGCTGGTGTATGGAGTCGCCCGGTCGCAAACCGCAGAGCTGCAGGCGCACACCTGGCTGAGCGTCGGGGAGAGCATCGTTCTGGGCGGCGAGACCGCAGAGAGATTCACGCCCATGGAACGCTGGACCTGAGTCGTTAATAAGCCAGTGACTTACGCGATTCGGCAGCTCAACCTCACAACCTGAGAGCGTTTGGGATCAACTAAGTGGGAATGGAGCCTTTAGGTACTACGCCCTGGTGGCAGACCGCTGTCATCTATCAGATCTATCCGCGTTCCTATCAGGATTCGAACGGCGATGGAATCGGCGACCTTGCTGGAATCATGAGCAGGCTGGAGTATGTGGCCAAGCTAGGTATTAAAGCCATCTGGATCTCGCCCTTCTATCCGTCCCCCATGGCGGACTTCGGATATGACGTCTCGGACTACTGCAACGTAGACCCGATGTTCGGCACGCTGGCCGACTTCGCCGCGTTGATCCAGCGGACTCATGAATTAGGGCTGCGACTGATTATGGATTTCGTCCCGAACCATACCTCGAACCAACATCCGTGGTTTCTCGAGAGCCGGAGTTCGCGGGATAATCCGAAGCGGGATTGGTATCTGTGGCACGACCCGGCTGAAGGTATGGGGCCTCCCTCGCACAGGCCGCCAAACAACTGGCTGTCGCACTTTGGGGGAACCGCGTGGACTTGGGACGAAACAACCGGGCAGTTTTACATGCACTCGTTTCTACCGCAGCAGCCGGATCTTAACTGGCGCAATCCGGAAGTACGAAAGGAGATGTACAATGCGCTGCGGTTCTGGCTGGACCGGGGCGTGGACGGTTTCCGTATGGACGTGCTGTGGCTGCTGATTAAGGATGCACAGTACCGGGACAATCCGATCAATCCGAATTGGAAGCCGGGAACTTCGTCCTTTGGGCGGTTTCTGCCGCTGTATACCGCCAACCGTCCGGAGACGCACGAGATAGTGGCAGAGATGCGCGCTCTGCTGGAGACTTATCCGGGCGAACGGTTGCTGATCGGCGAGATCTATCTTCCAATCGAGGAGCTGGTGCAGTACTACGGCGCCAGCGTGCCCGTGGGAACAGAGGAAGAGCTGCACGACTTGACTACAGCTTCCATCACTGGGCCCAGACTGAAAGGCGCGCAGCTTCCGTTCAATTTCCACCTGATTCAGACGCCTTGGAGTGCGCACGCGATCGCATGCCTGATCCGGGACTACGAGGCGGCGCTCCCCCCGGGAGCGTGGCCAAACTGGGTGCTCGGCAACCACGATCAGATGCGACTGGCAACACGGATTGGCGAGGAACAGGCTCGGGTAGCGGGGATGCTGCTGCTGACGCTTCGGGGCACTCCGACGCTCTACTACGGAGACGAGCTTGGCATGAAGGACGGCGTGATTGCGCCGGACCAGGTGCAGGACCCGGCGGAGAAGAACCAGCCGGGGATTGGGATGGGACGCGATCCGGAGAGGACGCCGATGCTATGGGACAACTCGGCCAATGCAGGATTTACGACGGGCAAGCCCTGGCTGCCCATTAATCCGGAGTTCACGAACTATACGGTGGAGACGGAGAGCAAGGACAAGGGCTCTGTGCTGAGTCTGTACCGCAAGCTGCTGGAGCTGCGGTGCGACCACGCCGCGCTGCACTCCGGTGACGTGTACGGGGTCAAGCCGGAGGACGACAGCAATCAGCAGGTGCTGGGATACCGGCGAACAGATGGCATCGAACGGATTCAGGTACTGCTGAACCTTTCTGGGGAGCCGCAGGAGGCGCCGTGTCCGCCGGGGCGGGTGATGCTCTCGACCCGCGCCGGACGGGATGCCGAATCGATCCGAGGCAACGTAAAACTGCAACCGCACGAAGGTGTGGTGATTGTGCTCGAGGAACATCTGTCAGGACAGTCGCCGACCCTGCGCAGGAATAAGGGCGAGCAACGGAGGGCCTAGGGAGTTGTGAACCGAGTACGCCGGCGATTCCCACACGAAGCGCACACGGAATGGGACTGGGGGCCTGTTAAGATAAGCAGGAAGTCCAGTCGCGCAGCCGCGGGTGTGCGCGCATAAAGGCGGGCGCCGATTGCTTTACTGGCTGCTGTATCAGAAGCTGTTCCCCTACTTCCGGGTCTTCCGTATCTTTCGCTACCTGACGTTCCGGACGGCGTTTGCAAGCCTGACAGCGCTCGCGATCGGGTTGCTGATCGGACCTTTTGTCATCGAGCGACTGCGCGAGTTTCAGATCGGGCAGTACATCCGTGAAGACGGCCCGCAGAGCCATAAAAAGAAAGGTGGCACACCGACCATGGGCGGCGTGCTGATCTGCATTTCGATTCTGGTGCCTACGTTGCTCTGGGCAGACCTGTCGAATCCGCTGATCTGGGTGGTGATGCTATCGACCGTGGCGTTTGGTGCGATCGGCTTTGCGGACGATTACATCAAGGTGGTGAAGAAGCGAAATCTGGGACTGACAGCGCGGCAGAAGCTGGGGCTTCAGTTTGCGGCCAGCGCGGCCGTGGCAGTGGGGCTGCTTGTCCTGCAGAAACACCGGGCGTACTCGACACGGCTGGTGGTCCCGTTTGCGAAGAAGTACCGCCCCGATCTGGTTTGGCAGTGGCTGGGAGGTATTCCGCACGCGCACTGGATGGCCTTTCTGCCGTTTGTAGTGTTTGTGGTACTTGTGATCACGCTGACCAGCAACGCGGTGAACTTGACCGACGGGCTGGACGGGCTGGCGATTGGATGCACGATCGTGGCCACGGCAGCGCTGACGGTACTGACTTACGTGAGCGGGCACGCGGTCTTCTCCGATTACCTGGAGATTCCCAGGATGGCGCTGGTGAGCGAAATGACGGTCTTCTGCGGATCCATGGTGGGGGCCTCGATCGGGTTCCTCTGGTACAACGCGCATCCGGCCGAGGTTTTTATGGGCGACGTCGGATCACTCGCGCTGGGTGGAGCGATTGGCACGGTCGCGGTGATCATCAAGCAGGAGCTGCTACTGCCGTTTATCGGCGGTGTGTTCATCATGGAGGCGGCGAGCGTGATCCTGCAGGTGGGCAGCTATAAGCTGCGCGGCGGCAAGCGGATCTTCCGGATGGCTCCCCTGCACCATCACTTTGAGCTGCTCGGATGGAGCGAAAGCAAGGTGATTGCGCGCTTCTGGATTCTCGCACTGGTGTTTGCACTGTTTGCGCTGACGACGCTGAAACTGAGGTGATGCGATCACGATCGCAACCCTGTCATAGAGTTTCGGATGGCTTGCTACTGTTTTGGTAACTGTGGTACCACTCTTTCCCTTGGAAAATGCAATCTATGGAACTGAAGAATAAGCGCGTGCTGGTGGTGGGCCTAGGGAAGTCTGGAATTGCAGCGGCACTGTTTTTGCGAGATCGGGGGGCACGGGTGACGGTCTCCGATGCGCGCAGCGCCCAGGAACTGGAGCGAGAGATCCCGGCGCTGCTGGAAGCGGGGGTGATGGTCGAGACGGACGGGCATGGACTGCTGACCTTCCGGGGACAGGATCTGATCGTGGTGTCCCCAGGAGTACCCTATGACACGCCGGAGCTGGCACAGTCACGCGCGTTTGGCATCCCGGTGATCGGTGAGCTGGAACTGGCGTGCCGGTTCCTGCAGGGACAGATTACGGCGGTGACGGGATCGAATGGGAAGACCACGACCACAAGTCTCATCGGGAAGATCTTCGCCGACTGCGGACGCGACACGCTGGTGGGCGGCAACATCGGCGTGCCGGTCATTGAGCTGGTACAGCGAACTTCCGTCGGAACGATGAACGTGCTGGAAGTTTCGAGCTTCCAACTGGAAACCGTGGAGGCGTTTGCACCGCACATCGCCGTGGTGCTGAACATCACTCCGGACCACCTCGACCGGCATGGAAGCTTTGAGAACTACGCGGCGATGAAGGCACGGATTACCTCGAAGCAGACACATGCGGACTTCCTGGTGCTGAATGCGGAGGACAAGCCCACGCAGATGGTCGCCGGCAAGACACAGGCGCAGGTGTTCTGGTTCAGCGGTCGGCGGCCGATCCGGCAGGGGGCATTCGTACACGGGGAGAGCATTGTGTTTGTGCCCCGCGAGGGCGGCCCGACAGAGCCGGTGATGCCGGTGGCGGAGATTCCGCTGAAGGGTGCGCACAATGTGGACAACGTGCTCGCTGCGGTGTGTGCCGCCCGGCTCGGTGGGGTCCCGGCGGAGAAGATTCGCGAGGCAGTCCGAAGTTTTCAGGCTGTGGAGCACCGGCTGGAGTTTGTGGCTGAGGTAAGCGGGGTGGCGTACTACAACGACTCCAAAGCGACCAATGTGGATGCGACCAAGAAAGCGCTGGAGGCGTTTCCGGGCGGGGTGCATTTGATCCTTGGCGGCAAGGATAAGGATTCGGATTACACCGAGCTGGCGGACCTGATCCGGAAACGGGTGAAAACTGTTGCCACAATTGGTTCGGCAGCAGAGAAGATTGAGCGGCAGCTGGCGGGAGTGACGAAGATAGTCTCAGCGGGCACCCTGGAATCGGCAGTACAAACGACCGCGGCAACCGCGGCGGCCGGAGATGTGGTGCTTCTGGCTCCCGCGTGCTCGAGCTTCGATCAGTTTGACAATTACGAGCACCGTGGGCGCAGCTTCAAAGAGATTGTGAGACAGCTTGTCGGTGCGAGATCGCGGCCGGGAGTTGAGAACTAAGGGCGTAGGAAATGGCGAAGCGGGTTGGTGTCGACAAGTGGCTGTTTGGAACCGTGTTTCTGCTGGTGCTCTTCGGCCTGGTGATGGTGTTCTCGACCTCCGCGGTGATGGCGAAGGAGACGCTGGGCTCGCCCTATGCGTTCGTGGGCAGGCAGGCACTA
>JAICMT010000036.1 GCA_025929125.1 Acidobacteriaceae bacterium
CTTCCATTCCTCCATCATCTTGCGAAAGTCGCGGAAGAGATAATGCGAGTCGTGCGGCCCAGGACTTGCCTCGGGGTGATACTGCACGCTGAACATCGGTTCGGTCGTGTGTTTCAGCCCGGCGAGCGTGTTGTCATTCAGGTTGGTATGTGTGCGCTCGACGTCCTCAGGCAGTGACTCGGGATCCACGTTGAAGTTATGGTTCTGAGCCGTAATCTCAACTTTCCCGGTCTGATGATTCATGATCGGGTGGTTGCCGCCGTGGTGTCCGAACTTCAGCTTGTACGTCTTGCCGCCAAGCGCCAGTCCGAAGATCTGGTGTCCGAGGCAGATGCCGAAGATGGGCTTCTGCCCCTTGAGCTTGCGCACGTTTTCGATCGCATAGTCCAGCGGCTCGGGATCACCCGGTCCATTCGAGAAAAACACACCGTCGGGGTTCATCGCGAGTACGTCTTCGGCAGACGTAGTCGCCGGAACCACTGTCACTCTGCAGTGTTCCCGCGTGAGCATGCGCAGAATGTTCTGCTTGATGCCGAAATCGTAGGCGACCACGTGCAGCCTCTCATGCTTCTCCGCCGCGTCGTCCTGCCCAGGCAAAAGCGAGTCGCCGGTGAGGTTACGGGGCTCGTTGTCATCCCACTGATAGGCCGCCTTGGTGGTCACAACGCTGGCGAGGTCAGTGCCGTCCATTTTGCGGATCGAGCGTGCCTTGGCTATCAGGTGCTCCGGGTTCAAGTTCTCTCCCGAAGCGATCACGCCTCGCATGACCCCGTTTGTGCGCAGGTGACGGACAATCGCGCGGGTATCGACATCGGCGATTACGGGCACACCACTGCGCTCCAGGTACTCATCTGCAACCTCAGTGGAGCGCCAGTTGGAGCTGATGGGCGAGAACTCGCGCGTGACCAGGCCCTCGATGTAGGGACGAGTGGCCTCGGCATCGCTTGGCGTAGTGCCGTAGTTTCCAATGTGCGGGTTAGTGAGGACGACGATCTGCCCGGCATAGGAGGGATCGGTGAAGATTTCCTGGTATCCGGTGAGGGAGGTGTTGAACACGACCTCACCGGCCGCCTCGGCGCACGCGCCAAAGCCCTTGCCGCGGAAGATTCGACCATCTTCCAGCGCCAGAATCGCCTGAATTGACCGCATGTGCCTACTCCTGTTGTGAATCCGGGAGACGAGCCGTTTTCCTTGGGAGTTCTGCGCTCGGAAAACCCGCTCGAGGAGTGGATTCAATCGATTCTAACAGCTTCCGTGCCCTTCCTTTGCGGGACCGGACGAGAATTCGGGCAAGAAATGGCCCGGCGCTGGGCCGGGCCGAGTAAGGGTGGGAGCTGTGACACATTACCTGCGGTGGCGATGATGATGCCGGACCTTATGGTTGTGGTGCACTTTCGCCTGGGCAGGTACAGCCGAGGCGACGAAAAGGGTAATGGCAGCAGCGGAGAGCAGAAAGTCTCGTAACATTCTCATGAATTGCATCCTTTGGAGGATCCGGAACCCGGAGACCCGGTCGATGGATGCAGCATGACACGAAAACGCTAGCGAAGGGACGAAGATTTTCTCTGAAAGTGTGCCCAGCTCGATTCCTCCCAGGCGTCACTCCAGTTCAACCAGGACCTCGTCATCTTCCAGCTTCAGGGGATAGACCCGGACCTGCTGCTTCACCGGGTACTCTGCCTGGCCAGTTTTGAGGTTGAAGCTCCAGGAATGCCACGGGCACACCACCGACTCCCCCGCTATAACACCCTGCCCCAACGGCCCGCCGCGATGCGGACAGATGCCGTTCAAAGCGTGCAGTTCGCCGTTCAGGTTCCCGAGACAAAAGAGTTTGCCGGCAGCTTCCGCCTCCGCGACCGTTCCCGGCTGCGGGGCCTGCGCGCGTGAACAGAGCCGGACCCACTGACCCATTGGGCTATTTCTCCGCGACCAGCTTGTTACGCAGCTCGCCAATCTTCTCGATCCTGAGAACCATCTCCTCACCCGGTTTCAGCAAGCGCTGGGGATTCCGTCCCATTCCGACTCCGGCCGGAGTGCCGGTGCTGATAATGTCCCCGGTTTGGAGCGGGGTGATGCCGGAAATGTACTCAATCAGCTGGGGAATCTTGAACATCAGAAGGCTGGTATTCGAGTTTTGCAGCTTCTCCTGGCCTATGGACAGGCTGATGCCCAGCGCATGTGGATCGGGCACTTCATCCTTGCTGACCACCCACGGACCCAGCGGGGCAAAGGTGGGGAAACTCTTCCCCAGCGACCACTGGGTGGTGGCGCGCTGCACATCGCGCGCGCTGACGTCGTTCATGATGGTGTAGCCGAAAACGTGCTCGATCGCCTGCGCCGCTGGGATCTGGTAGCCCGACCGACCAATCACGACTGCCAGCTCCACCTCATAGTCCACCATGGAGCTTGCCTTCGGCAGAATGACGTCCTCGTCAGGACCAACCACCGCCGAGGAAAGAACAATGAAGACCGTGGGCACCTTCTGCGGCTCCATCTTGGACTCGGCGGCATGGTCGGCATAGTTGAGGCCGATACCAAAGATCCGTGGCGGCGAAATAGGCGCCTTCAGCCTCACGCCATCCAGCGAGATGGCCGGCTTCTTCTTGGCGACATCAGCCTGCACACTGGGTGGAGCCGCCATGAATGCAATAGTGTCGCGAAAGCCCTCCGCGCTTAGGTCGACCACGCCGCCGTCGGAAATAAGGCCAGGCCGTACCCCGCGGCCGCCCTGCTCAAATGTCACCAGCTTCATCCCTGCTTCCTCCATGCCGATCCCCTCTCGAAATCGAACTCAACGAGCGACTCCGGCTTCATCTCAATGCTATATCCCGGCCGCCTGGGTAACTGATAGTGACCGCGTACCATATGCACCGGATCAAGGAAGTGCTCGTGCAGATGATCGACGAACTCAATCACCCGATCCTCCATCGAGCAGGAGACGCGTAGATAGTCAAAAAAGGACAAGTGCTGTACGTACTCGCATAAACCCACGCCTCCCGCATGCGGACAGACCACAACGCCAAACTTAGCCGCCATCAGGAGGATCGCAAGGTTCTCATTCACACCGGCAACGCGGCAGCTATCAATTTGGCAGACGTCGATTGCTTGGGCCTGCATCAGCTGTTTGAACATGATGCGGTTGTGGCAATGTTCGCCAGTTGCAATGCGGATAGGCCTGACCTCGCGACGGATGCGTGCGTGGCCGAGGACGTCGTCCGGATTGGTCGGCTCCTCCATCCAGTAGGGCCTCGCCTCGCCCAGCATGTTGGTTCGAGCTATAGCTTCATGGACCCCCCATTTCTGGTTGGCATCCACCATCAGCTTGTTCTCCCACCCAATCTCTTCCCGCATCAGCAGCGCACGCCGCAGATCGTCTGCGGGTTCTCCTCCGACCTTCAGCTTGAAGTGTGTCCAACCTTCGGCCAATCCTTCGCGGCACAGCCGCCGCACCTTTTCATCGCTGAATCCAAACCACCCGGCCGAGGTAGTGTATGCGGGATATCCCTGAGATTCGAGCCGCTTCAACCGCTCCGGCATCCCCGCCTCACCACGGGAAAGGATTTCCATTACCTCTTCGCGTGTGATGGCATCGTCGATATAGCGAAAGTCAATGGCCGAGCAGATCTGCTCCGGCGACATCTCCGCCAGCAGCCGCCACACCGGTTTGTTTTCCGACTTGGCATAGAGGTCCCACACTGCATTCACAACGGCTCCCGCCGCGACGTGAATCACGCCCTTCTCGGGTCCGAGCCAGCGTAATTGGCTGTCCTCTGTAAGCAGGCGCGAGAAGGCGCACAGGTCCTGTGTGATGGAGGAAAGCGTCAGTCCTATGGCCTTCCGCGCCAGGTACTCGACCGCCTCGACCACGATCTCGTTCCCCCGGCCCAGCGTGAAGGTCAGCCCGTGACCTTCGAGCGCGGAATCCGTCTCCAGAACGCAGTAAGCCGCCGAATAATCAGGGTCCTTGTTGACAGCATCCGAGCCGATGCTCCCGAGCGATGTCGGGAAGCGCACGTCCACCACGCGCACTCCCACAATGTGAATATCTTTCACTGCAGATCCGCCTTTCCGCGTGCAAGCTATGCGGCTGTCCAGCCGCCATCCATCGAGATCACCGCGCCCTGCATGAAATCCGCTTCGCGACTGCAGAGATAACGCACCAGGCCGGCAACGTCTTCCGCCGTTCCCAGCCGCCCAATCGGCTGACGTTGCCGTAGTTCCTCTCGGACCTTGTCCTTTTCGTTGCTGTGATACCTCTCGAGGAATCCTTCCACGAAGGGCGTTTGCACCGTACCCGGAGCGATGCAGTTGCAGCGTAACTGCTGCGGATAATCCACCGAGATCTGTCGGGTCATGGCCAGCACCGCGCCCTTGCTTGCGCAGTAGGCGAATCGCTGCTTCACGCCCACCTGGCCCGCGATGGAGCCGACGTTCACAATCGAACCGCGGCTTGCAAGCAGCAATGGAAGCAGCGCCTTGGTAACGAGAAAGACCGAGTGCACATTCACACGCATTACCCGGTCGAAATCGTCTTCGTCCGTCGCCTCGATGCTTCCGACAAGTCCAATGCCTGCATTGTTGACCAGGATGTTGAGCCTGGAAAGCTGCGCCACTGCCCGCGAAATCGAGTTCGAGCTGGTCACGTCCATTTCAAGGGCGCTGGCGTGCCGCAATTCGCGGACGAGTTCCGTCGCAGCCGTCAGGTTTAGATCTGCGACGATGACCTCGGCTCCGGCGCGGTCCAACTCGCGGCAGGTCGCAGCTCCGATTCCACTGGCCCCGCCGGTGACCAGCGCAATTTTGCCATCCAGCCGATAGGGCTGGTCCATTTCGGTTGCCATCGCTTCTGTGGGGTCCTTTGCCGCGCCACACACGAGTTGTCGCGTAAGGCAATCTTACCCCGCACAGCGCTGCCGCTTGAAATCGACCGGTCGAACTCTTCTCGAAAGCCGGCCCGCTACTTCCCTTTTCCAAGTCGCCGGTAGTACTCGGCGACCGCGTCTTGATAGCCAGCAGGCACATCCGACGATTTGCCGGTTCGCACCTGGTCCTCCTGCGGAAGGTTTGGATCGCGTCGAAGCTGTAATTCCAGCTTGTCGACGTCAGTTAGCAGCTTCGCGTGCAGCGCATCCACCATCTCCGGATTGCCTTGGAAGCGCGACGGATCGAGCTTTTGCATCTCTTTGGTTAGCTCGTCGATCTGCTTCTGTACCGCCGGATCATTCTTGGCAATCTGCCTTAGCTGCCCCAGCTCTCCCATTCCCTGCTGGATGAAGCGTTGGGTATCGGCAGGGCTTGGTCCTACCTGTGGTGCACGCGGATCGCGGGTTGAGCTGTAGCGCTGGCCACCTGTATCGACGTTGTAGTTGGCGACTCCGCCGCCGCCGCCGCGCATGGGTCCGTTGACAACCTCACCGCCCATCGGGCCGCCCTGCTGGCGATTGCCGTTCCGGCCTGCTCCGCCGCCTGCCTGGTTGCCTCCTTGCTGACCGGAGCCAGCCCCTTGCCCATTCTGCGCAGATTGTTGGCGGCCCTGCTGACCCCCCTGGCCGCGCTGCATGGCCTGCGTACCTTGCTGGCCGGGCTGGCCGCCCTGCTGCCCGGGTCTGCCGTTCTGTCCGGGTTGTTGCCCGTTCGCAGCGGATTGACCCGGTCTCCCATTTGCGCCGCTACGGCCGGGCGCGCCCGCACGCAACCGCTCCAGCTCACTTCGCAGACGGTCCACATGGTCTAGCGCCGCTGTCTCGGTTCCCTTCGCGTTCCGGCCATCCTCCGGACGCGCACCGGGAGAGCCGGCGGCAGCCTGCTCCGCCTTGCGCACCTGATCGCTCAGCCGGTTTAGTCCGCTTGCAATCTGACTCTCCGTGCCGTTCGAGTTGGGATTGACCCCCTGCCGCAGCCAGTCCGCCGTCCGCTGCACCAGATTCGTCAAGTCATTCTGGTCCATGCCGTTCAATGCATCGCGGAGGCTCGAAGCCGCACCTGGTTGGGTCGGCGCAAGGTCTCGCGCTGTATTCCGAAGCCGACGTTGCAACTGCTCGAGATCACTCGACAGCTGCTGACGCGCATCGGCCAGACTCTGCCGCTCGCGTTCCATCGCAAGGGCCTGGTCCGCTGCGACCCCGCCGTTGCGTCCCGCCTCACCCTGAGCTGCGAGCTTGCGCACCCGCTCCGCCTCAGATCCTTCTTCCTTAGCCAGCCGCTGGGCCTCCCGTCCTAGCGAGTCCAGCTTGCCGGTGGCCTGCTGCTTTTGCGCCGAGCCCAACAAGTCCGTAGCTTCACGCAACCGTTCTGCTGCGCGCTTTGCTGCGTCCGAGTTCTGCGCACTAGCACGGCTCATCGCCTCGTTGGCCGCCCGCAGCCGATCGAGCGCCTGCTGCACCCTGGGATCGGCGCCGCCATCGCGAGTTCCCGAAGCACCATTGCGTGCCATTTGTCCGGAGCTCTGCCCAGAGCTCTGGCCGGAACGACCATTCTGCTGCTGTCCCGACTGACCCGCTGAACCGGACTGGCCGCTCTGGCCAGACTGCGCGCTCTGTTGCCCCTGCTGGCCTTGCTGCCCCTGTTGACCTTGCTGCGCACTTGCATTCTGTTGGCCTTGCTGCCCCTGCATCTGCTCCAGTTGACGCTGCAGTTGCTCGGCCTCGCGCCGCAGCATCTCCTGCTGCCAGCGCTGCTGGAAATTCTGGGCCTGATTCCCCTGCTGCTGAGCCAGTTCCTCCTGTCGCTTCGCCAGAGCATCCAGCTTTGCCAGAGCATCGTCCACCTTCTGCTGCTGCTGCTCTGCCGGCGAGGCCGTCTGCGCGGTCTCATACTGGTTCTTCTCAGTGTCCATTTCCAGATCGAACAGACTGGCAAGGTCGCGGCCTGCACCCCCGCCACCGCCTCCCCCGCCGCCACCCCGCTGGCCCCAGGCAACCTGGATTTTCCGGAAGGTCGACTCGGCCCGCAGCAATGCCTGCAGCACCTTTTGCTCCAGTGGCATGGCCTCCTGCCACTTCATGGACTTCAACTTGTCGGCCGCGGGCTGCATCCCCGCTGCGGCCTGTTGCATATCCTTATCGAAGCTGTTGAAATCCTCATTCGCCTGCGAGAGATCGCGGCTCTGCATGCGCATGCTCAATGCCTCGGCCTGCTCTCGCAGCGCGAGTTGCGCGTCTGAGAGCAGCTTGCCGGTAGCCGTCGCCTGCTCTGAAGTTGTTCCCTTGGCGTTGGTCTGCTTCCAGGTTGCGGCAATCAGCTCCTTCTGCCGGCGTGCGATGTCGCCCTGCTGGTTGGCACGGTTTCCCCCACCTCCTCCACCACCGCCCCCGCCCTGCTGCGATTGGGAGAACTCCCGCTCAAAGGGATCCACCTGGATGAAACTGATGTCAGTCTTTGACTCGGCGTGATTGTCCTTCGCCGTTGCATAGACGCTGACCACATCGCCCGGCTGCAGCTTGAAATCTTCAAGGTTCAACGTGGCAGAGCCGCCGCCGTCTTTAGCCCCCGGCTGCTTCAGCAGATTCACACTCTGCTCCGGCCCGCCGTTCACGGAATAGTGCAGGCTCACCTGCTTCAGGCCGAAATCTGCCGCCGCCTTCACACCCACCGAAACTTCCTCGATGGGACTTGCCCGGTAGTCTGAGGCCGGCTTGTCGATCGCTATCTGAGGGGGGTTGGCTTTGCTGGTGGAGATGAAGTAGTCCTCCGACAGCCGCACCAGCTGCCCCTGATCGGTAGCTGCAACATGGTATGCGCCGTCCTTCTCCATGTGGATGGTGCCGCGATACACATTGCCTTCGCCGCCGGACAGCTTCAACTGCTTGCCGTCGTCCATCACCAGCATCCCGCTCTTGAGCGGAGCGGTCATGGTGACGGTGAGATCCGCATCTGTGCCCTCAAGGGCGCGCAAATCGCCAGCCTGCTCCTCAGAGACGGTCTGCATGCCCGTCCACTTCGGATACCGGTATGTCACCCGCATCGTCTTCACTGCTGGCAGATCCACCACGCGGAAGCGGAAGTGCTTTGAGGCGGCAGCCCCGGCCTGCACGTAGTACTCCACATTTTCCGGTAGCGCGGCGAACAGGAACTGATAACCCACCCCGTTCTGCTGCGGCTGCATGGGCACCTGCTCCCATTTCGACGAGCCGCCATAGCGCGCGAGCAAGTTCACGTTCCTGGTCGAAAGCCCGATGACCTGTGCAGTTACGGTGGCATCGCTGTTACGCCGTATAGCCGCGTCGCCCGGCTGGACACGGATTTCGTAGATCGGTGGAATATCCCGCTGCGGCCCCAGCCAGAGCAATGATGCGCCATAACCCACCGCGCCCGGTCGCGCCGCCACAAGCCATCCCAGAACGCCCGCACATACCGCGCACGCCGCAGCCAACCCCAGCACTCGACCCCAGGTCACCAGTCGTTCGGGGGGTGCCTGATCGGCGACCTTCAATGTGTCTGCGGCCAGCAGTTCCAGGAAGACTGCGCTCTGCGGGCTCGCTTCGTCTGTCTTCTGCCTCTCGGAGAACGTCGTCAACCGCTGCTCGAACTCCGGAAATGCCGTCTCGGAGCGGGAGACCGCGCGCGCGCGGCTCAATTTCCAGAGTGGCCACACCACCGCCGCGGCAGCTGCAATCGCCAGCAACGTGTAGAGGACCACCCGAGCCGGAGTCAAGCCGCGTTCCGGGAACGCATAAGCGTTCAAAATCACGGTGAGAGTGACGGTGACAGTCAACGCGACAGCCGCAACGACCGCCGCACCACGTACGCCTGCATCCAGCCGCAGCCTGCGCTGCAAATTCTGAATGTAGAGGTTGAGCTCGCTACGCTTGCTCATATTGCCTCCCGTTCCGTGCCCAGATATCCACTGGCCACGGCCGTCTCAGCCACGGCGGTTATTGCTGCCAAAAGCATAATCCACCACCACAAGTGTGAGCCACCCTGCTGAGCCTGCTGCTGACCCTGTTCGGTCGCCGGCGTGTCCGGCTGCGCGGTCGCACCCGTCCAGAGCTTCAGGGTGTCATCGGCCATCGGCCGCAGATCCGACTCTCTCGGGTCAGCATTTACGGCGAGCAGTGCATCCCGCCCGTTTGCAAATCGCACCTGATAGAACCCCGCCCGCGATAACTGGAATGACTGCGCAGTCGCCGCCTCCTTCAAGGAGAGGGGCCTGGAGCCGTCGGGTGCAATTACGTCCACACTTGTCTTGCTCGCCGCTGCCACGTTCACCGGGTTGCGCAACTGCACATAGGAATCCAC
>JAICMT010000457.1 GCA_025929125.1 Acidobacteriaceae bacterium
AGGGCGCCTGTGCATTCCGGGGCGGAGTGAGACGCAGCTTCACCTCGCCCCGCTCTGAACATCTTCGCGGGGAGAGGTCGATCGCGAAGCGATCGGGTGAGCTCTATCCGCGAGTCCAACTCCCCACCGTCTGCGCTGACGCTGCCCCTCCTCCCGACCTTCTCCCCGCGCGCGGGGAGAAGGAGTAGACCCATCATCTTCGCAAGGCCGCCTCACCCGTTGGGTGGGCAAAGCGACCACGCCCACCGCTGGCTCGACGCACGCGGGCGGAAGCGTGCCCACCATTTGGGTCGCGATCAGCGGAAAGACGGTGGGCACGGCATAGCGCCTTTGCCCACCCTCATATGGGGGTTTGTGAGTCAAGGGTATTTCCGCTTGGCTTGAGTGAGGTTGGCTCGGTGCGAGGGCGGCGCGCGGAGCCATGCGTAGCGCAGCGCGCCGCCCATGTTCCGAACGAGGATTGGCTTCCGAAGTTTTCTGCAGCTCACTGCATCACCTCATATCCGGTCGGACTGGTATGGTCCGGACCCACCTTCCGCATGCTTGCGGCGAGAAGCCATGAGGATGAGACCCATCTACAAAACGGCTGTTGGTTCAGCCCATGGGTGGCACGGTCATCATCCATCCCGTGCGGGCTGCGGCGAGGCGCAGCGCCCGGTAGAGTGGTTCGGTGTTATGCCTTCATCGTTGCCCCCGCAGGTACGAGCCCGGTGGTGAGGTAGCGCCAGAACGCCACGATCAGCTTGCGCGCCAGCGCGACGATGGCGATGCGCCTGGCCCGCTTGCCGGCATTGGCGGTGCGGGTGCGGAACCAGCGGCTGAGCTCACTGTCGGGCTGATGCCGCAGCCAGAGCCAGGCCAGTTCGATCGCCTTGAGGCGGGCGCGCGGATTGCCGGCTTTGCTGATGCCCTGCTCGCGATCGATGCCGCCGCTCTGCCAGGGACTGGACGTCAATCCGCAATAGGCGCCGACCTGGCGGCGGTTGCGGAAGTCCTTGTAGAACACCTCGTTGGTCAGCGTGGTGGCGAATGCCGGGCCGAGTGCTTTAAGCCGCTGCAGCCGATCTCTGCGTTCGGCGGTCTGCGCAGGAACGGCAGGGGCCTGTGCCGCCTGTACCTGCTCCAGCGCGGCAAGCTGTTGGCGTATCAGCATCAGACGGGCGTGCTCGCGCGTCACTTCGGCCAAAAGATGCGGTGACAATGGCTGGCCTTGCCAATCCCGCTGCTGCACCAGCCAGTGCAGCCAATTGCCTCGACGTGGGTAGCCGACCGCCATGCCTGCCAGTCGCAGCAGCGCCTTGATCCGGTTGGTATGAGCCGTCTGCTCCGTGATCAGCCGGTCGCGTTCGCGGCTGGCGCGTCGGGCGTCCTCCTGCGCCACGCTCGGGACCCGTACGATCCGAACCACCCGCGGCTCGCCGCGCAAATAGGCCATCAACGTCCGCAGCAGAAGCTCGCCGTCGATCCGGTCCGTCTTGGCCCGCCGCGATCGCTGCTCGACCGCAATGCTCGCGGGGTCGAACACGAAGTTCAAAATCCCGGCCGCCTCCAGCCGCCGGTGCAGCCAGAAGCCGTCGTAGCCGGCCTCGTAGCAACTCACCACCCGCGGCACCGCTCCGAGCTTCTCCGTCGCTCGTGCTCGGACCTTCTCGATCAGCTCCAGCAGTCCTGCATGATCGCCGCCCTCGAGCTTGTGCCGGGATATCCGATCCCGATCCGGGCTGTGCAGCGTCACCAGCCAAGTCTTCTGGCTGAGTTCGAGCGCAACGAAAATTGTGCCATTATGGCCGGCGGTGGGCGCGGCTGTCGTCGATGCTTGCATCCGAATCTCCGTGGGTTCGAGTGTGGAAACCCAAACCTATCGGAAAGGCCACGCTCACCACCCATGGAATCTACAGCCCGGTTCAGCCGTTTCGGCGCAGGATCGCCACGAAAAATCCGTCCGTGCCGGTCCGGCGCGGGGTCATCAGCCAGCCTTCCGGCGATTTCAGCGCCGCCTCGGCAAAGGCGCCCGCCTTGTCCCACAACACGGACGCCGTCTCCTCCGGCGGAACCACGGCAAACTCCGGATGACGCGCGACGAAGGCGCGGACCTGCTCCGAGTTCTCCTCCGACAACACCGAGCAGGCGATGTAGGCGATCCGCCCGCCCGGTTTCACCATGCCACTCGCGCGATCGAGCACTTCGATCTGGTCGCGCA